>JAPLOC010001191.1:2046-3607 GCA_026692825.1 Planctomycetota bacterium
ACTCGCTGCGGCGTCGCGCCCGTCGCCGCAGGCGGGGCTGTCGATTTAGGCAATCCGGTCGCGTGTTTGCCACAGCCGGTTGTGGTTCCGCTTCGCGGGAACCACAACCGGAGCGACGCCGCGGAGCGTCGTCGCTACAAAACCGACAGCCCCCAGGCGGCGGAGGGGTCTGAAAGGAGTCGTCCGGTTTGACTCAGTGCAGAGTATTAAGTCGGATTGCCCCGGCGGATCGGTCGCGATAGATTAGAGGTTCTCGATGCGTTTCTGGTTCCGTCGCCCGAGGTTTCGGCAATGTCGCATCTCGCTCGTTCCGTGTCGCGTCAGCCGGCTCTGGTTCCGGGAGTTCCCACCGGAGGTTCCCGGCGCGGTTTCTTGCGGCTGGGAGGATTGACCCTCGGCGGATTGGCGCTGGGGGGGATGGGGCTTCCCGAGATCCTCCGCGCGGAGGCGTCCGCTGGTGTCGGCAAATCCGCGAAAGCGGTGATCATGGTCCTGCTTCCCGGCGGGGCCGAGTCACCTCGATACGTTGGATCTGAAACCCGACGCGCCGTCTGAAGTCCGTGGAGAATTCCTGCCGATTGCGACGAATGTTCCCGGGTTGGATCTGTGCGAGTTGCTGCCGCGACTGGCAGGTCAGGCGGATCAATTCACCGTGATCCGGTCCTTGATGGGGTTTCTCGACGACCACAACACGCATTGGTGTTCGACCGGCTGGGAATCCCATCCGCCGATGGAATCGTCGGCGATTGTCGCGGGTTTTCCCCCGGGGGACTGGCCCTCTATGGGGTCGATTTTGTCGAAGCGATTTGGTCCACGGGTTCCAGGGGTGCCACCGGCGATTGACCTGACGCCCATTGATCCCGACGCCCGGTTCATCCTGAGAACGCCCCCGACACAGCCCGGGTATCTGGGATCGGCGCACGCGGGATTTGAGGTCGAAGCGGTGGACCGGGCGAACATCATGTTGAACGGCGTGAGCAAACCCCGACTGAGCGACCGGCAATCGCTGCTGGAGAGATTTGACCAATTCCGCCGACAGGGAGATCAACGGGGTTTCACCGACGGGCTGGACGAATTTCAGAAACAGGCTTTTGAGGTTCTGGCATCACCACGGCTGGCCGACGCGCTGGATCTCTCGCGGGAGGAGTCGCGTGTGCGGGCGATGTACGGACTGGAACAACAGTATCCTGGGGAACGGCAGGGCCGAACGTTGTTGGACCAGTTTCTGATGGCGCGGCGGGTGATCGAAGCGGGAGCGCGGTGCGTGACGCTGGCATTCACACGATGGCCGTTTGGGCGAATGCTACGCGGCGATTTCAATTGGGACTGGCACAAGGATGCGTTCGCGGAAGCACGGGGGGTGTTGCCATTGCTGGACATTGGGCTATCGGCGCTCTTGCGAGACCTGCGTGAACGGGGAATGCTGGACGATGTGGCGGTCGTGGTGTGGGGGGAATTTGGAAGGACGCCAAAGATCAATGCGAATGCCGGGCGAGACCATTGGCCCGCGGTCTGCAGCGCGTTGGTTGCGGGTGGGGGAATGCGAATGGGTCAGGTCATC
>JAPLOC010001192.1 GCA_026692825.1 Planctomycetota bacterium
CCGGTACCCTGAACGAACTGGATAGGCTCGGGCTCCCCTATTCGCTGCCTGCCGACTTCTATTGCTGCTGCAACATCCATGCTCCAGACAGTTCCCTTTCTGCGTGGCAAGGAGTCGGCGGATCGGGAATTGGCCACCGCAAAAGTCGCCTTCGAAGCGGCACTGGCCGAGGTGCGGGAAAAGTTGACCGCCTCGCTGGCAAAGCCTGCGGCGGAGATCACCGAAGAGGAGATCGAAAAGGAGTTCGAGAAAAAGAACGAAGCGCTCAAAGATGTCGATGGCAAGAAGCTGCTGGAACTACGGAAAAAGGTGAAGGAAGGATCGGGACTCCGTTTTCAAGCGCAGGCGGTGACGCTCACCCGATTGCCCGCCGACAAGATCGCCGCCGCCCATGTGCTGCGAGGCGGAGATCCGTTCGACAAGGTTTCGCCCGTAGTTCCCGGCTTTTTGACAGCCGTTGCTTCTTGGGACAGCCCGATCTTTCAGGCCCCCACCGCCGAGTTGGCGAATGATCCCAAGCAGCGGTTGCGACTGGCCGAGTGGATCGCCAGCCCCAATAATCCCGTTCCTCCTCGGGTGTTTGTCAACCGGATCTGGCAGCAACTGTTCGGACAGGGGATCGTCACGACGGCGAATGATTTTGGAGTCGCCGGTGGAGGGATCAGCCATCCGGAACTGCTGGATTACCTGGCCCGTGACTTCATTGCGAACGGTTTTCATGTGAAGCGGTTGCAGCGGCGGTTGATGTTGTCGCGGGGATACCGGTCGGCGACGGCGCATCCACAGGCGGCCGATTGCGCGCGGATTGACGCCGACAACCGGCTGTGCTGGCGCGGACCGTTTCGGAGACTGGATGCCGAAGGGGTGCGGGACGCTTTGCTGGCTGTCTCGGGAAGGCTGAATCCCGATGTGGGCGGCCCGGGGTTTTACGAGGCGCTGCCGACCGGGGTCGAAACGAAGTACGAGTTTTTCGATTGGCCGGTCTCGGCGGAAATTGAACGTCGCCGGCGGAGTCTGTACATGTTCCAACGGCGGAATTTGGTGCATCCGGTCATGGAGGTGTTTGACGTCGCGGACGCCAATCAACCGTGCGAACGCCGTCGGCCGTCGATCACCGCTCCGCAGGTTCTGACCCTGCTCAATGGCGAACTGGGTCATGAAGGAGCGAAGGCTCTGGCCGACCGGGTGCGACGCGAGGCGGGGGAGACCCCTGCAACTCAGGTCGAACGTGCCTATTCCCTGGCGTTTGGCCGCAAGCCGTTCACGACGGAACTCGACTTGTGCCTCAAGTTTCTCTCGGCCACCGACGAGGCACCGGCCCCGACGACGGGGGACGCCCCGGTCGTCGAGGACCGACTGACACGACTCTGCCTGGCACTGCTCAATTCCAACGAATTCCTGTACCTCGATTGAACTGGACGACGACCGATGAATTCCACATGGCCTTCGTTTGCCAACCGGCGTGAGTTTCTGCAGCAGACCGGTACGGGACTGGGGGGAGTCGCCCTCTCGTGGTTGCTGGCGCAGGAAGAGGCGCGTGCCGGCGGTACTTCCAGCGGACAATCGGCGCTCAGTCCGAAAGCGAGTCACTTTTCGGGGACCGCCCGTTCGATCATTTATGTGATCATGGAAGGGGGGCCGAGCCAGATGGACACGTTCGACCCCAAGCCGAAGCTGGCGGAGCTCGATGGCACGCTCATGGTGCGCGAGAACATCAAGTCGGTGCAGTACAGCGGCAAACGGTATTACGTCAAATCCCCGTTCAAATTCGAAAAGCGGGGACAGTGCGGCATGGATGTGTCGGAACTGTTCACCGAGGTGGGGGGCTGCGTCGACGACATCGCGTTTGTGCGGTCGGTGTACGCCGAGAGTGACAACCACCCCGCGGCGCTGTTTCAGTACAACACGGGATTGCCGGTGCAGGGGAATCCGTCGATCGGTTCGTGGATGCTGTATGGATTGGGGACCGAGAACCAGAATCTGCCGGCTTATGTGGTGCTGCGCGACGGGAAACCGTTCGGGGGGAATTCGTCGTGGAGCAATGGTTACCTGCCGGCGGAGTATCAGGGGCTGCAGTTCCGCAGTGGAGCGCGGCCGGTACTCAATCTGCAGTCGCCCGAGTCGCGGCGCGAGCAGGAGCGGGGTTTGGAGTTGATTGGCTCGTTGAATCGCCAGCATCGAGACGCCCGGCCGCAACATCCGGATCTCGACGCCCGGATCGCCGCCTTTGAGCTGGCGTTTCGCATGCAGACCGAGATTCCCGAGACGATCGATCTGGCGAGTGAGCCCGCGCACGTGCAGTCGGCGTATGGACTCGATCACGACGACACCAAAGCGTTTGGCACCCGGGGTCTGTTGGCCCGCCGACTAGTGGAGCGGGGAGTGCGGTTTGTGCAGTTGTGGTCGGGCGGATGGGATTCGCACGACGACATCGCGAACGGACACCGCAAGGCGGCGGCCCGCGTCGACAAACCGCTGGCGGCGTTGATTCGCGACTTGAAACAACGCGGAATGTTGAACGACACATTGGTCGTCTGGGGGGGCGAGTTCGGCCGGACCGCCGACACGAACGAGGGGAACCACAACAAGAAGACCCAGGGGCGCGACCACAATCCGCACGCGGCGACCATGTGGTTCGCCGGTGGTGGCACGCGCGGCGGCGTCTGTGTGGGGGCGACCGACGAGGTGGGAGAACGGGCGGCGGAACGGCGCTGTCACCTGCGCGACGTGCATGCCACGCTCTTGCATCTGGCCGGATTGGACCACGAAAAGCTGACGTTCTATCACGGCGGTCGGAACAAGCGACTGACCGATATCGGCGGTTCGATCATCGACGAGATTCTGGCCTGATCCATGGCTGGCACATTGGAGTTACTCGAAGGACTGGCCGGCACGGGGAAGACCGAACGGTTGCTGGGGTTGTATTCCGAGGCGCTGATCGCATCGCAACAGGCTTCCCGTCTGGGAACGACGTTGTGGCTGGCCCCCAATCGCCGGGATACCGAGGAGATTGGTCGACGGCTGGTCGGCCGTCATGCGGGAGTACTGTTCGCACCGCGGGTGCTGACGTTCGCCGACTTTGCCAACCAGATCCTCGATCGTGCCGCCAGCCAGGTGGTGCCGTTGTCGACGGGTCAGCAACGGACGCTGCTGCGGCGGATTATCGAGCGCCGCCGGTCGGCGGGCGACTT
This sequence comes from Planctomycetota bacterium, assembly GCA_026692825.1. Taxonomy (GTDB): domain Bacteria; phylum Planctomycetota; class Planctomycetia; order Planctomycetales; family Planctomycetaceae; genus UBA10511. Next base: position 3,192 of record JAPLOC010001192.1, read on the forward strand.
CACCCATTTCGGTCCGATCGCGGGATCGACCGGGTTTCTCGATCTGGTGCAGTCGTTCATCGCGGAATTGAAACGGGCCGAAACCTGGCCCGAGCTGTTTCGCGAGGCGTGTGCCGCTCGGGGGGCGTCGCGTCGCGATCGGGAACTGGCGCTGGTGTACGAGGAATACCAGCGGGAACTTCTGAACCGCCGGTGGTTCGATGCTGAGGGGCGATTCTGGTGGGCCCGCGAGAAACTGCGGCAAGGGGAGTGGGGGGCGTTTGGATCGCTGGATCTGGTGGTGGTCGACGGGTTTGATGATTTCAACCAGACGCAGTACGAAATTCTGGGACTGCTCGCCGACCGGGCACAGCGGATGGTGCTGTCGCTGCCAATGGAATCGCCGCTCGTGCGGGCGGATCTGTTCGCCAAGACGCTGGTTGTAAAACAGGAATTGGCGCGGCACGCGGAATTGAAACTGGTGGCGTGCGACACGGTGAATTCGGCTGCGGGCGAGGATCCGACCCCGGCGGCTTTTCGGCAGATTGCCCGGCACCTGTTCGGCAATCCGCGAACAATCCCCGTTCAATCGGACTCGCAAGGAGTGGAGATTGTTGCGGTCGCGGGGCAGCGGGGAGAGGTGCGTTGGCTGGCCGCGCGGATCAAACGGCTACTGTTGGACAATGTCCCCGCGTCGGACATTGTCGTCGTCTTGCGCGACGTCGCGGAATACGCGGACCTGATCGGCCAGATCTTTCCCGCGTCGGGAATACCAACGGCGGTCGATCACTCTGCGGCCTTGTTTGAGTCACCGGTCGTTCGCGTGATATTGCGGCTGTTGGAACTGGAACTGTCCGACTGGGAATTTGAACGGCTGCGACCGTTTTTGCGTTCGCCGTTCTTTCGGCCGGGGTGGTCGGAAGCGCGGGGGGGGGCGGTTTCCCGCACACTGGCGGCATTGCGACGACTACAGTTGGGTTCCGATCGGGAGGTGATTCTCGAATCGCTGGAACGAGACACGCGGAACACGGCCGATCAGCGATTGCAGCAGCAGTCGGCCGACGCGCTGGCGTTACTGCAACGTCTGGATCGTGTCCTGTCGAATTTGCGAATCTCGCGGACGCTGACTGGCTGGGGAGGGTTGTTGCGGGAACTGGGTTCCGGACTGGGAATTCTGTCACAATCGCAAGAACACCCCGGCGATGCGGTTCAGTGGAATCTCGCGATCGATGTTCTGTTCTCCGCCGGCAAGCTGGAACAGGTCGAGGGGAGCGCACCCCGGTTGCTGGATCTCGCGGGATTTCTGCGGGAATTCAGCGACCTGTTACGCCACCAGGAGTTGTCGACCCATCGTCCGGAATCTGGCCGCGTGCGGATTCTCGCGGCTGCGGATATCCGAAATCTGGATGTCCCCTATCTGTTTGTCGCGGGTTTGAGTGAACAGAGTTTTCCACGGCGGCGGTCGGATGACTGTTTGTATGGTGAAGCGGAACGTCGGCAGCTCAATGAGAACGGTCTGGCGCTGGGTCACCACGCGGTCCGGACGCAGGAGGAGATGCTGCTGTTTTACCGCGTCATAACTCGTGCGCGGAAAGAGCTGGTGCTGTCGTATCCCGCGGTTTCAGCCGACGGCGCGCCGCTCTCACCCAGCCCGTACCTGATCGCGGTTCGGGAATTGTTCGAGTTGAAGGCGAATTTGAAGCAGACCGAGGAGCAACTCGACCCGATTCCCCGAGCTGGGCGGGTGCTGTCGGCCGGTGACCTGCGGGTGCGGGCGATGCACGACGCGCTGGAGCAGCGGCCCGCGCTGCTGGCGGCTGCGGCGCAGTATCAGTCGACCTCGCGCAGCGTGTCACGCGTGTTCCAGGCGGTCGATCTGAACATCCGCCGATTTCATGAACCCGGTTTCGGCAGTGCCGACGGGATGTTGGAGAACGCCCGCAATCAAAACTGGCTGGAACAGGAATTTTCGCGCGAGAGGCAGTTCAGCGCGACCCATCTGGAAGGTTACGGCGACTGTCCGTTTCGGTTTTTTGTCAGTCGTGTTCTGCGAGTGGAACCGCTGGTCGAGATTGAATTCGCGACCGACCACGGCGAACGGGGGCTGCTGATTCACTCGGTGTTGGCGCAGTTGCATGAGGAGTTGCTGGTGAACGGAAGTCCGCCGACGATTCCGCCCGAGGGGGAGTCACTCGCCAGGCGATTTTCGGAGATTCTCCTGGAGAGACGGAACGCGCTGCCTCCCACCGACCCGTTGCGCGAAGTGGTCGCCGACCTGGAATTGCGAACGCTTGGGGAATGGGGCGACGAGTATGGCCGGCAGTGGGATGAACACATGGGGCGGTGTGCCGGCGCGTTCGACACCACCCCACTGCCCGTCTTGTTCGAGATTCCGTTTGGTTCGCGGAGCGGGGAGGCGGAACCGGGGACCACGAAGGAGCAGCCGAAATCGCCGGAGAGACCGCCACTGGTGGTCGGTGAGGGGGACCGCGTCGTGCTGTTGACCGGTCGGATCGACCGGGTGGATGTGGGGACGATGGCCGGCAAAAAGGTGTTTTTTGTCGTCGATTACAAGTCCGGAGCGCGGAAGTCACTGAACCGCACCCATATCGCGCAAGGAAGGAATCTGCAGTTGCCGCTCTACGCGCTGGCGGTCTCGAGCCAGGGGATGGCGGGGGACGCGAATGTGCCGGCGCAGGCCGCCTTCTGGTATTTGAAGGACGGGGGCTTCACACCGGGCTTGAAGTCGGGAGCGCGCGGAGGGAAACGGGGGGGCTTCGAGACGCTGGCCGACGTCGACTGGGGCCAGATTGTCGATTCTCTGAACGAGACGATTCCCAAAATTGCGGAGGGAATGCGTCGCGGGGCGTTTCCCGTGTACAACGCCGACACCGACTGTACGCAGTTCTGCCCGTACAAGCTGGTGTGTCGGGTGAACCAGATCCGACCGCTGGAGGAGTCGTTGGCGAAGGTTTGGTCGCTGTCGACGACGCCGATTGCAAACGATACATCGCTTGATTGAAAAGGGAGTTCGAAGCCGGTTGGAGTCATATCACCGCACCCACAAGGGGTCTCGATGGACCCCAGTTCGCTTCGGCCCCTTCTGCAAGAACCACACTGGAACCGAGTCCCACATGCCAGGCCACGATCCCCACGTGAATTCCGAAACCGTCGCGTCTCCGCCGTCGGTGCTGTTTGTATCGCGCGACCTGATGTTTGAAAGCAAAGTCACCGGGGCGGCGGTCCCTTGGGGAGTACGAGTCGACAGCGCCATGGACGCCAGTTCGGCAAAACGGGTCGCCGCTCCCAATTGTCGCGCGGTGTTGTTTGACCTCTCACTGGGTCTGGAGGGATTGCCGGCTCTGGTCGAGGAGTTTCAGACTCAGCGGAAGATTCCAGTTATCGCGTTTGGCTCGCACGTCGCGACGGCATTGCTCGAAGGGGCCAGCGCGGCAGGGTGTCAAGATGTGATGCCCCGCAGCCGGTTCAACGCCACCCTGCCAGAACTGCTCGGTCGTCTTTTGCGGGAAGGTTGATTACTATTTAACCAAAATGCCTTGTCTTTTTGTCGACAGGCCGGCATAATCCAATCCACGCCGTCCGTCGGCAATGCCCATTGGTCCATCGGTTCCCTTCCGCATGCCCGGATTCTCGCTCCATCATTCGCGCGACAGACGTAGTGCGCTGGTGCGTCGCGGGTTCCGGCTGTTCCGTTCGATGGGATACGTGGTCCGTTTGGGTGTGGTCTTGCTGTGCGCCTCACCGGTTCTCGCTCAGACCGTGGGCGGGGTGGCGATTGATCCCGCGGGGGCACTGCGACGTGCCGGCGAGATTTCGCCAGCGGAACTGCGCAGGTTGCATGACGACGATCAACGCTGCGCCGGCAATGTCTCCCGACCAAGCGATCGTCGACGGGTGTCGCTGCGTCGACTCGAGTCGGCGGTGGAATCGTGCCTGACTTCGGGTCAGCCTTTGCCATCCGAGATCCGGTTCCTCGCCGGTCTGGTCCGCATTGATGGCGTCACGATCGATCGGGACTCGCGTGACGTGATTCTCGCCGGGCCAGCGGAAGCGTGGGAACCCGACTCCTTCGGTGATGTGGTCGGAGTGAAGTCCCGTCGCCCGGTGCTGGAGCTGGATGATTTGATCATCGCGCTGCGGTACGCTTTTCCGACTAACGAAACCGACGATTTCATTGGCTGTTCGATCGACCCGACCCCCGAAGGGATGGGGGCGTTTGACAAGTTGATGCGGACCCAGAAGACGTCGGATGCCTCGCGCGTCGAGCCGCTCGCTCACGCGATGGAACAGGCGCTCGGCCCGCAGAAGATCTCGGTCTTTGGCGTCCCGTCGAACAGTCGTTTCGCCCTGAAACTGGTGTCGGCGGACTATCGACTCAAACGCCTCGCACTGGGGCACGACCCGTCACCGATCAAGTCGCTCACGAGTTTCATCGACCTCGCCGCCCGCAATCCGGTCTCTGGCCGGGTGCCCCAGCATCGCTGGTGGTTCACTCCGGGGAAGAACGCGGTTCGCGCGAGTGCCGACCGGATGTTTTGGAAATTCGAGCCCGACGCTGTCGCCGTTGCGACCGCCCGCGGCGAATCGCCGCGCGAAGCGAAGTCGGTTCCAGGGAATTCGCCGGGAAAGTCGGCACCAGCCAGCAAAGACGCCCAACTGTTTGCCGACCAGGCGACCCGTGCCTTTCCGGAACTTGCCCGGGGAATTCCCGTGTTCGCCGGCCTGAGCAATTTGATCACGCTCAGTCTGACGGCCGAGATCGTTCACCAGGCCGCGACCGTCACCAGCGATGCGACAAGCTGGAGACCGTCGTTCTTGCTCGATGAGGTCCGGTGTCCTTGTGTCACTGGCACTGTCCCCCAGACAACTCCCGCGATCGTCAACGTGCGACGCGGTCGTGGCGGAGCGTGGGTCTTCGCGGCGAGCGGCGGGGTCGAGTTCCGTCCGGATTCGCTCG
>JAPLOC010001193.1 GCA_026692825.1 Planctomycetota bacterium
AATCAACGGCAAGCAGGTCGAATACCTGTGTGAGCCCCGCCAAACTCTGCTGGAGGTGCTGCGCGACAATCTCGATATGACCGGCACCAAGGAAGGTTGCGCGAATGGCAACTGCGGTGCCTGCACCGTGTTGTTGAACGGCCGACCGGTCGTCAGTTGCCTGGTTCTGGCGATGGAAGCCGAGGGGGCGTCGATCGAGACGATCGAGGGGGTCGCGAAGTGCGGCAATCTCGATCCGATTCAGTCGGCGTTTTTGGAAGGGGCCGCCCTGCAGTGCGGGATCTGCACGCCTGGGTTCATCATGTCGACGAAAGCGCTGCTCGACGAGAACCCGAATCCGACAGAACAGGACGCGCGGTTTTATCTCGCCGGCAACCTGTGCCGCTGCACCGGGTACGACAAGATCGTGCGGGCCGTCCTCGATTCGGCGCAACGCCGACTCGCCGCGCAAGCCGAAGTGAAGAGCTAGCGACTTCCCTCCAGACCCCACGGACGAACGCTTCGAAATCCGGTCCGCAATCCGACTTCGAAGTTCGTCCTGATCCGATCATTCTCCGCATCACCCATCGATTCGAGAGCCGCCATGTCGACCGTCGAACGTACCGCATCCACCGGCAATGGACGAACGCCCTATAAAGTCATCGGCACCCGCCCCGTGCGTCATGACGGGGTCGACAAGGTGACCGGACGGGCCAAGTACGGTGCCGACATTCACCCGACCGGGTTGCTGTACGGGATCGTCCTCCGTAGTCCGCACGCTCACGCGCGAATTCGCTCGATCGACACGACGAAAGCGTTGGCGATCGAGGGCGTTCGGGCTGTGATCACGAACAAGGATCTGTGTGATCCGGGTGACCGGATGCTGGAGCTGGGTGAAGGGGCCGTCAACCTGCGGCACCTGAATAATAACGTTTTGGCAGACGATAAAGTCTATTATCGGGGACACGCGGTCGCCGCTGTCGCCGCCGACTCGATCCACATCGCCGAACAAGCGGCCGCGCTGATTGCAGTCGATTACGAAGTGCTGCCGGCGGTCACCGACATTCAGGAAGCGATGAAGCCAGGCGCTCCGTTGCTGCACGCCGATCTGGTGACCGACGAACTGGGTAAAAAGGGAACCACGCCAAGCAACATCGCCAAGCATTTTCGGTTCGATAAAGGCGATCTGGTGGCCGGGTTCAAGCAGGCGAAAATCGTCGTCGAGCGCGAGTTCAAGACGGCGACCGTGCATCAGGGATACATCGAGCCGCAAAACGCGACCGCGATGTGGAATGCCGACGGGCACATCACGGTGTGGTGCAGCACGCAAGGTTCGTTCACGGTTCGCCAGCAGGTGGCCGAACTGGTGGGTGTCCCGGTTTCGCACGTCAAGGTCGTGCCGATGGAGATCGGCGGCGGATTTGGCGGAAAGATCCGCGTCTACCTGGAACCGATCGCCGCCGTCTTGTCGAAGATATCGGGCGCACCGGTGAAGGTGGTGATGTCGCGGGCCGACGTTTTCGAAGCGACCGGCCCGACTCCCGGTTCGTACATGAAGGTCAAGATTGGCGTGGATGCGGCGGGAAAAATCACGGCCGCCGAAGCATCGATCGCGTTCGAGGCGGGGGGCTACCCAGGGTCGCCCGTCGGGGCGGCGGCGATGTGCGTCTTCGCCTGTTATGAAGTTCCCAATGGACGGGTCGACGGGTACGACGTCGTGGTCAACCGCCCGTACATGTCGGCGTACCGCGCTCCCGGGGCCACCCAGGCGGCGTTCGCTGCGGAAACGGTGATTGACGAGATCTGTGAACAACTCAAGATCGACCCAATTGAATTCCGACTGAAAAACGCCGCCAAAGAGGGAACCCGCCGGGTCGATGGACCGGTCTTCCCCAAAATTGGCATGATCGAGTCTACGGAGGCGGCTCGCGATTCCGAACACTACAAAGCGTCCTTGGGTGGCAAGCACCGGGGGCGGGGTGTGGCGAGTGGGTTCTGGTTTAACATCGGACTCAAGAGCGTCGTGTCCGCCACATTGAACCAGGACGGAACCGTGTCGTTGGTCGAAGGCTCGACTGACATCGGCGGTTCGCGTGCTTCGATCGCGATGCAACTGGCCGAGACGCTGGGAATTGCCGCCGAAGATGTAGTTCCCACGGTCGCCGATACCGACAGTATCGGCTACACCGACATTACCGGGGGGAGCCGGGTGACGTTCGCCACGGGATGGGCGGCGTACGAAGCGGCACTCGACATTCAGCGTCAACTCGTCGCGCGGGCGGCGGCGGTGTGGGAAGTCGAAGCCAGCCAGGTCAAATACGAAAATGGCGGGGTCACCGGCCCCGGTGGCAAGCGGATGGATTTCAAGCAGCTCGCCGCCGAAGTGCAAAAGGCGGGGGAACCGGTGATTGGTCAGGGGGCGGTCGACCCCGAAGGGTGTGGCGGAGCGTTCGCCACGCACGTGGTCGATGTCGAGGTCGATCCGGAAACGGGCAAGGTCGACATCATCCGTTACACGGCGACCCAGGACGTCGGGACGGCGATTCACCCCAGTTATGTCGAAGGACAGATCCAGGGGGGTTCGGTTCAGGGGATCGGCTGGGCCTTGAACGAAGAGTACTTCTACGACGACAAGGGAACGATGCGGAATTCGACATTCCTCGATTACCGCATGCCCACCTGCTACGACCTGCCGATGATCGACCCGATCATCGTTGAAGTTCCGAATCCCGGACACCCGTACGGAGTGCGTGGTGTGGGCGAAGTGCCGATCGTCCCTCCGCCGGCCGCGATCGCCAACGCGATTTACCACGCCGTGGGGGTTCGGATGACGGAGCTGCCGATGTCGCCTCCCCGGGTTCTGCGCGAGATTCTGAAAAAGAAGAAGTAAACGCCAAGCACCGGCCGGTGCGCAAGTCAGTCAGGAGCTTTGATGCGGATGCGCACTTTTCCTGGATCATACCGAGCGCGGCAAAACTGAGACACTTCGCGTTCGAGACACCTGCCACGTCCTGTGGCAGGTGAATCA
>JAPLOC010001194.1:0-613 GCA_026692825.1 Planctomycetota bacterium
GCAATTCGACGACCGCCTGGAGGAACTCGGGACCGCGGGCTCCGACGACCTTCAATCGCACCTTGCCGGCGCGGTCGATGAACAACGTGGTGGGGAAGCCCTGAAATTCGGGAACCTGACCCATGATTTCTTCCGTGATCAGAGCACAGGGGTAGGTGACTCCCTGCTGTTCGTTGAAGTCCTTCACCAGCTTGACCGCCGCCTCGTCGTCCTTGGTCTGTTCGCGATTCAGACCGACGATTTGCAATCCCTTTTCCTTGAATTCCTTGTCGAGCTCGACGAAGTGGGGGATCTCGGCGCGACAAGGGGGGCACCAGGTTCCCCAAATGTCGACAATCATGACCTTGCCGGCGAATTCGGCCTTCGAGACCTTTTTGCCATTGATGTCGTCGAGTTCAAAATTGAACTCGAACGGCTCGTGGGTCTCCATCAACTTGGCGACTTCCTTCGCATTCAATTCCTTGATCGCCTTTTTCGTGTCTTCGACAAAGGCGGCGAATTCCGGAAGTTCGCGGACGGCGACCAGGTCTTCGTCGGAGTTCATCAGCTTGAGGTCGGCGAATCCATACCCGACCGCTTCCTTGAGGGAGGCCAGTGACTCAGCAGTCTTCTT
>JAPLOC010001194.1:653-6143 GCA_026692825.1 Planctomycetota bacterium
TGCTTCAGCACGATCCGGACGTTTTGGGCCGACTTCAGAAAATGATCTTTCCCGGTCTCTGTTCCTCCGGCCTGACGACCACGCAATTGTTCAATGTTCGCGAGAGTCAACCGGCCGTTGGCATGTTCCGGTTCCTTTTCGAGCAACTTTTCCAGTTTCTTCGACAGGTCGGCAAGGTCGGGCGGGGCATTCAGCCGCTGCAGACTCGCCAGAAGCTCGTCGACCGACTTCGGGCCTTCATCCTTCGGCTCTTCGGGTTTGTCCCCCTCGGGCTTATCACCTTCCGGTTTGTCACCAGCCGGCTTGTCACCAGCGGGAGCTGGCTCGGGGGTCGCCTCTTTGGGCTCTTCCTTCGGTTCCGAAGGGGTCGGTTCGGCGGGCGTGGTTTCTTCAGGTTTGGCGGGAGTCGCTTCCGCCGGCTCGGGCATCGGATCTTTGGGGCCTGGCTTCGAGCTGTTTTCGGCAACTTCGACAGTAGAAGGTTCATTGACCGCCTCGGTCCCCTTCGATTCACCCGCGCCAGCCTGCGCGGAGCCGCCAGAGGAAGAACCCCCGGTTGTCGGAGTTGTGGTGACGGGTTGACTGCAGCCCCACAGGGCGGCGACGAGACACAACGGGAACAGACGACGAATCATGGGAAGCCTGTGACGAAAGAGAAGCGAACTTGGGGCACCGACCGAAACGGAATCCCCCCGGTCGGCGCGCGCCAACGTTGGCCCCGGGGGTCACACGACCCATTAGTTTGCCCAACGGCGTTCGGCAGGTCAACCGGGACAGGGAAATGGTGTGATCGTCGGTCGTGGGGGCAATCCGTCTCTGGGTGGTCTTCCGCTGATTCGGTGGTGACGCCAGCGAGACTTGCGGTCGAAGGATTGGAAGGACGAAACCGAGCTGCGGTTTGGCTTCCACCGTTCGGATCGATATCATCGGCCGATTCCAAATATCCCATCACCCGGCTGGACTGACTGTAGGATCGAAATCATCGACCCCGGCCCCGCTTGTTTTGGGAATGCCCGCCGTGGCCCTTGCTGAACGCGAGGGCGAGAAAGGTTCCGCGATGATTTCGCTCCGCCATCTGTTGTGCGGACTGCTGGCGCTTTGTTGTGCCACGTCCTGGGCGCAGGACGACGCCCCCGCCAAGCCCGCCCCGAAAAAGGCCGTTGAATTGAAAGATAGCAAAGATCGCGCCAGTTACGGCATTGGCCGAAACATCGGCGACAGCCTGAAGAACGACGGCCTGGACGTCGACGTGACGCTGCTCGCCCGGGGCATCGCCGACGCATTGGCGGGGACCGAAAACCCGCAGACTGAAGAAGAATTCCGCGACGCGATCACCGCGTTCCAGAAATCGATTCAGGACAAAGCAGCCGCGAAGAACGAAGAATTCCTGAAGGCCAACGCCAAGAAGGAAGGGGTGAAGTCACTGCCGAGCGGATTGCAGTACCAGGTGCTGAAGGAAGGGAAAGGCAAGAAGCCGACCGCCAAGGACACGGTCGAAGCGCACTACAAGGGAACGCTGTTGTCGGGCAAGGTGTTCGACAGCTCCTACGACCGGGGCGAGCCCGCTCAGTTCCCGTTGTCGGGAGTCATCAAGGGGTGGACCGAAGGGGTGCCGCTGATGCAGGTCGGGGCGAAGTACAAGTTCTGGATTCCGTCGGACCTGGCTTACGGTCCCCGCGGACGTCCACCGGTGATCGCGCCGAACTCGGTGCTGATCTTCGAAATTGAACTGTTGAAGGTGATTGCCGAAGAGGAAGGGGGCGATGAACCCGAACCGCAGCTCAAGGTGAAGAAGAAGATCGACAAGTAACGATCGGTCGTACCTGACACCCGCTGTGACGCCGCAGGCCCGCAGCGGGTGTTTTTTTTAAAACGGCACGTTTGAATTGCAACGTGGTGCCACGGTCAGCGACCAACGGGAGTCGGCCGTGCGTGCGTCTACGGGCGAGACGGCCGCGTGACGCATAGATTGCCGTGACGACTCCTGGCGACGCGGAGATTTGCCACGCGATCAAACAGCTCGTCGAAATTGCCCACCCCTTGACAAGACGACCGAAACCCCGAACTCTTCTGTAAACCCGGGGAACTTTTATAGGGAATGAATCGTCTGATTTCTGGAGAACCCGGGGAATCCGACCGACAGTGACCTGTTTCCGGTTGACGGTAACGGAAACGCTCTGTTAGTTTGGGGTTTCTAGAATTGCCCATCTTGCGTTCCCGCGTTCTGCGGGAAGTTGGAGTGTGAGGAATGGCCGACGTACGAGGTGTGTGGGGGATCGACATTGGACTGGCTGGCCTCAAGGCCATTCGGCTGGTGTACGCCGAGGCGGCCAAGCAGGTTCTGGCGACGCATTTCGACTACATCCCGCATCCGAAAATTCTCAGTCAACCCGACGCGAATCCCGAAGAGCTGATCGGGCAGGCGCTCGACACGTTTCTGGCGCGGAATCAGACTAAGGGAGACCGGATCGCGATCTCCGTTCCCGGTCAGTCGGCCCTGGCGCGGTTCATCCAGTTGCCCCCGGTTGAGCCGAGCAAAGTCATTGAAATTGTGAAATACGAGGCCCGGCAGCAGATTCCGTTCGCCCTGGAAGAGGTGATCTGGGACTACCAGCCGTTGGGTGGGGCGGCGGCGGAAGGGGGCTTCATGCTCGACGCCGAGGTGGGGCTGTTCGCGATGAAACGCGATCAGGTGATGGCGCAGCTCAACCCGTTCACCGCCCGCAAGGTCGAGGTCGATCTGATCCAGATCGCTCCGCTGGCACTGTACAACTATCTCTGTCACGACCAGATGGGATTCGCTCCAGGGGGAGATGGCACCGAAGAGGGGCCGTACCACCTGGTTCTGGATATGGGGTCAGACAATACGACGTTGCTCGTCTCGAACGGCAAGAAGATCTGGATTCGCAACGTGCCGGTCGGGGGGAACCACTTCACGCGGGCCCTCACAAAGGAAATGAAGCTGACGTTCGCGAAAGCCGAGCATTTGAAGTGCAACGCGACGAAGGCTCCCGATCCCAAGGCGGTGTTTCAAGCCTTGCGGCCGGTGTTCAACGACTACGTCTCGGAAATCCAGCGGTCGATCGGCTATTTCGCCAGCGTCAATCGGGAAGCGAAGATCGCCAAGATCATTGGGGTGGGGAATGGCTTCAAGCTGGCGGGGCTGCAGAAGTTCTTGCAGCAGAACCTGCAGATGGAAGTCGAGCGGGTCGAGAATTTCCCGGGGCTGGCGGGGGACAGTGTGCTGAACGCCCCGTTGTTTCAGGAGAACGTGCTGGCGTTCGCGGTGCCGTACGGGTTGGCGTTGCAGGGATTGCAGATCACACGGGTGCATACCTCGCTGTTGCCTCCCGAAATCACCACCGCCCGGCTGGTTCGAACGAAAAAGCCTTGGGCGGTCGCGGCTGCCGCCGTGCTGCTGGCGGGGTTGTCACTGTCGACACTCGGTTACGGATTGCGGGCGAACACCGTCAGCTCCGATACGTTCGGCAAAGCGGAGAAGACGGCGGAAGGTGCGGTCGGTCAGAAGAACGGTTTCAAGTCGTCGTACGATAGCGCGGTCTCGCAAAACCAGAAACTGAAAAAGGATTTGGACGCGTTGTTGGCATCGGCGACTGGCCGCAACCACTGGCTTGAGGTGTACAAGGCGATCGAAGCCTGTCTGCCCCGCGACTACGGGATCGACCAGGAGCAAAGCGACCCGGCGAAGCGGAATCGGATTCGGCTGGTCGGGGTGACGAGCGAAAAGTTCGACAATCTCGGGGACTGGTACAAGGGATTGAGCGAAGCCGCCAAGAAGCGAATGCGCGAGCCTGAGACGCGACGTTACTGAAGAACCTGAAGTCGTGGGGGGTTGAGTTGAGGGACATGAACACCGGGACGCAGACGGTGGCGGTGGTTCCGGTGCGGCAGTTGGGAATCAAGTGGCCGACAATCTCGGCTTCGCTCCCGAACGCGTCGCTGCTCTATTTCCCGGAAGGGATGGGGGCGGCCAAGGAGGCGGAGGCGACCAAGGCAGCCGAGGAGGGGAAAAAGGGCACCGGATTGGCGAAGAAGCCCAATATGAAGTCGGGCAAAAAGCTTAAGGACGAGGGGGATGCGTCGACCGGCGTGAAGATCGAGCGGACGGCGTTCACGATTCAGTTCGTGTGGCAGGAGACGGAGTTCGATAAACGATTGCCGGCAGATCCCGACGCACCCAAGGTGGATCCCGCAACCAATTCCGGGGCGGCCACCAATGCGACCGGAGCGACAGGAAATGCGGGAACGAATGCCGCGGCTCCCGCGTCCAACACCACGCCAGGTAAGTAGTCACGCCAATCAGATCGTCACGACCGAACCGCAGCCTGAGATTCGAAACCCGTTCAGCGACGCAGAGTACGACCGGAGAGTGAGCCATGGACAAGTTGAAACAGGTTCTGAAGTACCAGTTTTGGATTCTGCTCGGGTTAGCGGTGATTTTTCCGCTGGTCGGGTGGTTTCTCGCCAGTTCAGGATTGGCGAAAGGCTATGAAGAGCGGGAAAAGAAGCTCAACGCGCGGTTCACTGAGCTGAAAGCTTCGCCCGCCGACGCGAACGGGGATTGGGAAAGCAATCTCAAGAAGCTGAACGACGTTCAACAACTGGAGCTTGCTAAGGCGTGGGTCAGCCTGTGGGAACCGCAGCAGGAGCTGAAGGTCTGGCCCGAAAAGCTGTCGACGACCGATCCCGAGAATTTCACCTCGGCCGACAAAGGGTACTACCGCAAGAATTATCTCGCCCTGCGGGAAGCGGTCTTCAAGCAGATTCAACCGGTGGTTGAAGATGAAGAAGATGGCAAGCGGAAGGGGAGAGTCGCGATCTCGCTCGATACGTTCCCCATTTCTGAAGCCTTGGGCGGCCCCCGTGTCGACAATCCGACATCTCAGGAAATCGAAGACGCGCATGAGGACTTATGGCTTTGTTCCGCGCTGATCCAGGTCGTCAACATACTCAATCGGGACTCCAGCAGTCAGCTCGACGCGATCATCCCCGAAATTTCGGTGTTTGAACTTCGCGGCGGTGCCAAAGGAGGAGCCTCGGCTCCAAAGAAGGCGGCACCGGCGACGGGAGGGACGCAGGGGATGCTGGGGATGTCTCCCGAAGCGATGATGAACATGGCGAAGGACCAGCAAAAGGCGCTGGGAATTGGCAAAATGGGACCCAATGGCGGGGGAAATGCCCTCTCGGGAGGGGGCGAAGGAACCACTGTCGGGGTGATTCCAACGGTCGCGTTCAATCCGAACGATGAATTCGGCGACCAGGGAGAAAACCCCAAACAGCGCTACATCGATAACAAAGACGAATGGAAGACCCGAGGATTTTACCTCGAAATGAAGATCAACCAGTCGCGGGTTCCCGAACTGCTGGTGGAGCTTTCGAACTGTGCATGGCCCATTCGCATCACCCGGGTACATATCGCAGATGTGCGCGAGGAAGAACTGATCGCTGCCGACGGCGGTGCGATGCCCG
>JAPLOC010001195.1 GCA_026692825.1 Planctomycetota bacterium
GGACACTCGGTCCGGAAGCATCTTTGTGAAAAGCGACAAGCCGGATCAGTCCCCGTCGACTCTTCGCGAGTTCGTCCATCGCGAGAAGAATCATGACGTGCGCTGTCTGATCGCAGTTGTGCCTTCGCCGGTCCGCTCGCGACAGAAGCACCTGTTTGACGTGATGCTCTCGGCGATTCAGTCTGCAGTCGAACACAATCCAGTCGGCGACAAAAACGGCCCGAACTACCTGTTTGACGGAGCCTGGTTTCCCTGGACGCAACCCGGGTCAGATGCGAAGCGGACCCCAGACGAGATGCGACAACCGGGAGTGATGTTGTTCCGAGATACCGGGAACAAGACCACAACAAACGACGGCAAAGGAGCTGAGGGCAAAGGGCGGGCGCTTTTGGTCTTGATCGTGGGCCATACCGCGAAAACCGGCGTTGACAAACGGGCATTCGCGACGGCGCTGGACTTGGCCTGGCAAATCAGTGGCGAAATCCCCGAGAGCGAATTGCCACATCCCGCGGACGATCAAGAGTCGGACCATCGAGTGACCGATCATCGGGTGATTCGGATTGTGGGCCCGGTTTTCTCTGGAGCGCAGCGCACCATTGAGAACACGATTCGGGATTGGGTCGATGCTCGGGCGAACCAGAAGTCCAACGAATTCGCCGGACGATGTTGGATCGATGTGGTCTCCGCGGGCGCGGCGGTGACCCCCCGATCCAACGAGTTGGTCGCGTCCGAATCGAGCGAAAACTTCGACGTCCGCTATCGCTTGACCACGACGTCGAATTTAGACGCCAAAGTTCTCAAAGAACTCTGCCAACACGTCCGAAATCTGCCGCGTATGCGAAATTCCGGAGATCCCCGGATCGCCGTTCTGTACGACGATACCGGTTACGGAAAGTCATTCGCCGAGAGTCCACTAGTCGCTTCAGGCGGCGACAATCACGGATTTCTCGGGTTCGCATTTCCGTCACACATCGCGGAGATTCATGAACGGGATTCGGCGGCGCAAAATGAGGCGATTCAAAAAATCCCCCACCTTCGCGGATTTGACCAGACGACGCGGCTGCCCAATGAAAAGACTCTAAACATTGACGGGATCCCCGAGGTGGGAGGGGAGATGACTGTTGTGAACCAGGAGCTAAGACTTCGCCGCATGCTCGACTGGTTGGCCGAGGCGAACGTCGACTATGTCGCGATCACCGCGACCGACAACCGCGACAAGCTGTATCTTGCCAATCTGATTCACGACAACCTGCCCAACGTTCGCTTTCTATTGACGATCGGTGACTTGCTGTACTTGCATCCGTCGTCACTTGCGGCGCTCCAGGGTTCGCTGGTCGCGTCGACGTATCAGGTCACGCCACCGTACGGTCTCGCGGATCCCCCTTCCCAGACTCACGCGCCAACCCCCAATCTGGTCTTCCCGATCCAGACAGCGCAGTCCATTTTCAATGCGACGCTGGTGCAGCTTGACCGCGAGCAATTCTGCATTGGACTGCGTGTCGATCCGAAAAAAAAGCCAAAAGGCTGGTCGCGCCGTTTTGATCCCCCCGAGTCCGTCTGGATCGGCGTGGTTGGTGCCGACCGGATTTATCCTGTCAACACGATCAACGCGACGCTCCCCGTCGCTCCGCAAGAGGCTGAGAATTCAACTCCAAGCCCCGAAGTGTCGGAGCCGTTTTCGGTAACGGAAGAAGACGTGGCGCGGCTCGGCAGGCGAATTCCCTGGAATGCCGCGCTGGTGTTCATTTTTGTGGCCGCCGTGCTGTTCATTGGCAGTTTTGTAGTGTCGGCAAACAGCACACCACGCGAGCCCGCGGTCGCACCGAAGCCGCCAGAATGCCACCCGCCGCGCGACTTAAGGAGTTTGTCCGTCCTGATCTCCACTACACCACTTTGTCCACTGGTAGAGATCGGGGAAGGAGAATTTCAGTGGCTTAACAGCCGGTTGTCGGCAACCGCGGTCGTCGTGTCACGCCTGCTGATTTGGAGCATCATTGGAGTTTGGGGGGCTTCGCTGGCCCGGCTGTGTACCGAGTTGTCGAACGGGGACATACTGCGGATTCCGCAGCTCGGCTTCTGGCTTCAGTCGCTCGGGGCCGCGTTGTGTGCAGGGTTCACCGTCGCGGAATTCGCGAACCAGAACGCCCCGCCGGCTCCCGTTGAGCAAAAAACCAAGCAGAAGAAATCGAGCAAAACCCCTGGGAAAACTCCAATGAAGAACGGCGACAGGACGCGGTTCCGCACGGTCGGAGTGGTGATCTCGCTCCTCTGGTTTGGCGTTTTCTATTACCTGACGCGCGGTTTGACGGTGGACTCCGCCCACTCATGGGATTCACTGCATTATCATTGGCTCAGTCGCACGAC
>JAPLOC010001196.1 GCA_026692825.1 Planctomycetota bacterium
TCGTCGACGATCAAAACTCGAATGGGTGGCGTTGTGTCGGGCATGGGAGTGTTCTCTTTCGAAGGGCCACGGTCCTGGCGAGGCCGGATTGGAAGCGCGCCGTCAACCGGTTCAGGAAGTTGATGCGGGAACAGTCGTCAGAAGCTGCAGCACATCGCGAAACTTCACCGGCTTGACGAGATGGTGGTCAAAGCCAGCGAGTCGGGAGCGTTCTTTGTCCGACGCCTGTCCATATCCGGTCATCGCCACCAGCACGATTCGACCGAAGCGTGGATTCTCGCGAATCCGTTTCGCGACCTCATAGCCGTCGATGCCAGGGAGTCCCAGATCGAGCAGCACGATGTCCGGTAAAAATTTGTCAACGGCGATCAGGGCCGTCGGGCCATCCAGCGCGGTCCGTACAACGTGTCCCGCGCCGCGCAATAGCAACTCCAAAGATTGCGCCGCGTCGACATTGTCGTCAACCACCAGCACCTTTATCGGAGTGGAGACGGGCCTGGAGACCTGCTGGGAGGTGCTGGTGGGAATTGCATCGGAAATCGGCATCGCGGGGAGGTGAACGACGAACTCGCTCCCCTGCCCCACCGTGCTCTGGACTTCGACCCGCCCGCCATGCATTTCCACCAGTTTTCGCACCAGACTCAAGCCGATTCCCAGCCATCCCTGCGAGCGATCCAGAGATCGCTCGGATTGGGTGAACAGGTCAAAAATGTGCGGCAATAGTTCGGGAGCGATCCCCACTCCGGTATCCAGCACCCGCAGCACCGCTTCCCCGCCGACTTGTTGTGCCGAGAGCGTAATCCGGCCGCCGTCGGGGGTGTACTTGGCGGCGTTGTTGAGCAGGTTCACCACCACTTGTTCGAGTCGCGCGACGTCGACAAACAACCAGATTGGTTCCGCCGAGAACTCCACAACGACTTCATGCCGGCGCTGATCCAACAGCGGTCGGGCCGATTCCAGCGCCCGTTCCAAAATGCCATTCAGCGCGACCCGTTCCTGTTGCAGGTGAATCCGGCCCGTTGTGATTCGGGAGACTTCCAGCAGATCATCGATCAGCCGGGTCAGTTGTTCGACCTGGCGTTCAATGATCTCGCCCGCCTGTTTTTGCAGCGGACTCGCGTTCTTTTGCAGGCCGAGCAGTTGCACCGCGTTAGTGATCGGGGCGAGCGGATTGCGCAATTCATGCCCCAGCATCGCCAGAAACTCATCTTTGCGACGGTCGAGTTCGGCGAGCGCGGCCGCCTGTTCCTGCAGCGTTTTTTCCAACCGGCTCCGTTCCGTGATGTCGCGAATGTTGCATTGGATGACGCTGTGCGTGTCTTCGCGATAGGAGTTGGCGACGATTTCGACCTCCACGCTCAGTCCGTGACTGGTCTCCAGCGGAAGGTGTTCATACCGGATGTAGCCCGTCTCCTGAACTTTGCGGACGGCCGCTTCATTCCCCGCTTTGTCGCTGAATAGCCCAATCTCCCACAGCTCTTTGCCGAGAAAATGTTCTTGCGGGTAGCCAAGCAATTCGCCCATGAATGGGTTCGCGTCGGCGATTCGTCCGGTCTGGCTGTCGAGGATAAGAACCCCGTCTTTGGCGGTCTCAAATAGTCGCCGGTAGCGTGTCTCGGAGTCGAGCAGCGCCGACTCGGACGAAAGCAATTGTTCGTACAGTTTCTGCTGCCGCAGGTCGGTGACCAGCAGACAGGTGTTGTGTTGAGTCAATGGGCTGAGGGCCAGAGCCGCTGGAAAAATGACGCCATCGGCGCGGCAGAGGCGGATTTCCAATCGCAAGGTCGGTCCGGTCGCGTTTCGAAGCAACTCAGTCCACAACGGCCGATCCTCCGTCGCGACAAAGCCATCCAGGGGGCCACCCAGAGGCTCTGTCACCGAGATCCGCAACAGTTCCGCGAGGCAGGGATTGCAGTACAGCACCATCCCCTGAGGATTCAGGACGGCGATCCCCTGCTGCATCGCTTCGACCATCAGGCGGTACGGGCGGTCGGCCCCTTCGAGCGTGTAGACCCGCTGACTCGCCGACGAACTGACGACGACCGCGTCAACAATTCCGCTGCGAATCGCCTCGACGACCGCTTCGGCTTCTTCCAGCCGCAAGCGCAGTCTCGCGTTTTCCGCCACCAGGTCGGATTCTGTGCTGGGAGTGGTCGTCAACAGTGCGTCTCCCGGGACGGAGAGGGAATCAGATTTCAATGTTCAGACACCGCAGAATCATACGGTCATCGGTCAGGTCTCCCACAAACAATCGCATGGGGGAGGGATGTCGCTTGATCAGCGTGGGGACGACGATGACCTGCGCCCGCATTGCTTCTTCCGGGTTCAAGTACAGATCGATAATCGTCAGTTCAAAACGCCCCGGAAGA
>JAPLOC010001197.1 GCA_026692825.1 Planctomycetota bacterium
ATCGCCCTCCCTGACTGGGGTTTTTCGCGATCGTTTCTGTCCGCTTCGGCGGGGCTTCCGAATCCGCAGCGTCCGCATCCGAATCGTCCGCGCCTCCCACCGGTTCATCATCTTCGGCAAACCGGTTCTTGGCAGCGGAGTTCTTCGACGCTTTGTTGCCAGCCAGCGGTGCTTCATCGCTCTCGTCATCCACCAACTTCGACGGCTCGCCGTGCTTCGCAGCTTTTGACGCTTCCCCAGGGTCAGCAGCCTCGTCGGAAGCTTCGTCGTCTTCACTCAGAATCCCCGCGCGGCCGCCCTTGGCAGTGGACGATTCGCTCTTCGGGGACTCCGCTGGCTCGGTCTCGGCGTCCTCTTCATCGTCGGTAAAACGACTGCGAGCCGGGGGCGTTTTGGAGCGGGGCGACTCCGTGGCCGGCTTTTCCCGGGGCTTGAACCCTTCGTCCGAGTCGGCAAGATTTGAACCCAGGCTGGACTCGTCCGCCTCTGCGATTGATTCCGCCGCGTCGTCTTCGCCACTGGCAGGAATGACACTCTTCCGCGAGTCGCGCGCCGTGGACGGCTTAGATGACTTCGACGCCGGTTGTGCCTTTCGATCTTCCTGCAACAATGACTCGTCTTCGTCATCGGGAACACTCAATCCCCCTGTTCGCCTGGGGGGAGTCACCACGGTTTTTCGCGGCGACGACGAGACGGATTCGTCACCTGCCGATTCCGTGTCGTCCTGGGGCTCGTCATCAGCGTCCACGGGAAGCGACTTCAACCGAATCGTTCGCGACGTCGGTTGATCTTCGGTCCGGTCAGCCGTGGCACGACGTGCCGGGGATCGTGGTTCGTCCGAATCGGAAGGCGATGCGTTCGTCTCCGGGGCGTCGTCCCGTTCGGAATCCAGATCTTCGTCATCAATGGAATTGCGGCTTGGCCGACGGGTCGGAGTGGCCGTGGGGCGACGTGGCTGGGGGCGATTCGCCCGGCTCAGTTTTCGGGCTGCGGGGACGACATCGTCCTCATCGTCGCCCGATTCGCCACCAGTCTGCTGAATACGGTCATCCAGTTCCCCGTCGGGATCCCCAACCAGTCCGCGTGGGGTTTCGTCGGCGTCCGCGCCCAATTGCCCTTCGCCGTCCTGCTCGTCTTCCGAAGTGGACTTTTTGTCATCCAGAGTGCGCTGGGCCTGCATGACCACAAGCACGCCAATGCCCAGCACCACCGAAAGCGCCGTCAGTTTCAGAACGCCAGTCTTCATGGGGCTTCCTTTCCCGCCGATCCTCACTCATTCCGAGGTCGCTCCACGAAATGGGCACCCTCGGCCAACAATCGCCATAAACTAGCAGTTGCCGGCAATTTGGGGAAGACCGGTACAACCTCAGTGGAAATTCAGGGTGTGCGGCGCACTTTGCGGTGAATGAAAGTCCATGGTAGTAACCGCTGTCCAAAGTCGGCGATGAAATCACCGTGAATTTCGGATTGATTGGCCCTGGAGTGGAAGGGAGTCACCAATCCTGCGAACAGTCTCAGTCCCTGCAAATCGCGAACGCCTCGATTTCAATCAGCAGGTTCTCAAACGCGAACCCCGAGACACGGATCGCGGTCACTGCCGGGCCGGGATCGGGGTAGAACTCGCGTTGCACCCGGTCGATCGTCCTGCGGGTCTCCGCGATCTGCTTCCAGTCACCATCGCAGTGGTAGTAGATATACAGCTTGGCGACGTCCCGCTCGTCCAGCGAACCTTCCGCCAGCACGTTGCGGATGAACTGAAAGACATTGCGGGTCTGAGTCTCCATATCGGCCCCGACCGCTTTCGCCTGGTTGTCCGCCGAGATCTGACCGCCAATGAACGCGTACTTGCCGATCTGCCACCCCTGGGTGAACTGCGTGTTGGGAATGCTCCAGTCCCAGTGGTTTTCGGGCTGCAGACGCTGCTTGTCTTCCCCCAGCATCCCGATCCCTTCGACCTGAATCAACTCGGTCGAATTCGGGAACCCGGTGATCCGCAGACCAGCGCCGGCCGCCGAGGGAACCGACATATACCGCCGACGGACGTTGGTCATTTTCTCCCAGTAATCGGTCACCTCCCGCCCTTCACCAAAGAAGCGGAAGTACGTGTTCTGCCGCATGAGGCTGTGCCGATCTCCCCCACCAGCGCGCAGCATCGTGTCGAGATTGCGAAACGCATGGTCGGTCTGAATCTCAATGTCGCCGACCCCTTGAACCTGTCCTGTTGAATCGAGCGAACGCTGGCCACCAATGAACAACATGTCGCCGACCTTCCACCCTTGGGAAAAAATCGACGGTTTCGCCCAGTTCCAATGACCTTCGGGGGTCAGACGTTCTCTCGGTTCGCCCACGACCGCCCAAGCGTCGATTTGGATCAGGGCTCCCGGAAGGTCGAGTCCGACTCGCGTTTCGG
>JAPLOC010001198.1 GCA_026692825.1 Planctomycetota bacterium
CCCGCGAAGCGGAACCACAATCGGCTCGGGCAAACACGCGCCCGGATCGCTGATACCTCCAAGCGGCGTCAAACCAAACAAGTTGCGTCACCTACACTGACCGGTTCGATGGTGAAGGCGTCAGATCAAAACTTCGCCGTTCATCATTCCACGGTCCCCAGACCCCATCCACCTCGTGTAGATTGGTGAATGAGATCCTCGCTCTGTCAGACAAGATTCGCGTCAATCGAAATCCGTCCGGATCGCAACGCAATTGGTCGCGAATCGTCGCAGGGAACGTGAATCGTATTCATGCCTCGAAAATAGAACGGCATCGCCGGTGGTTCCCGTTGACTTGGTTGCCGAAGTCGTGTGTGGCAGACAGAGCGAAGATCTGATTCACCGATCCACACAAGGTGGATGGGGTCTGGACCGCGCAATGTGGCATGGTGCTAGCCATCGATCTTTCTCCCCATCCGCTCAAGGCGGATGGGGCCGTCGCCAACACCCGCCGCCGTCCGACTTTTCTAATGCCCCATCTGACTCGGGCGCAATTTCTCGTTTTCGGCCGCGTGGAGTATAAACCGACAGCCCCCTGGCGCGGCGAGTCGGATTTTAATAGACTGTCATCAGCGACAGTGCCGTAACCAGGAGAACCACCATGCTGCCGCGCTTCCAACATCTGTTGGTTCCGCTCGATTTCACGGAAAAGAACACCTCCGCCCTCGAAGTCGCCTTCGAGATCGCGGTCCATAACCGCGCGCGAGTGACGCTGCTGCACGTGGTGGAACCGATCCCCGCGGTGGATGCCGAGCTGCGGAAGTTCGTCGACCAGTTGGCTGTCCGGGCCGATTCCGAACTCGAAGTACGGGCTCAGCGATTTTCCCAGGCGGGAATCGCGGTGGAAACGAAAGTCCACGTCGGCCCGCGACTGCGTGAGATTGTGCAGGCGTCACTTGACCGCGCCGCGGATCTGATTGTGATGAGTTCACACGCGGTCGATCCGTCCCGCCCCGTACAAAGTTGGAACACACTAAGCTATCAGGTCTCGGTTCTCTGTTCCTGTCCCATCCTGTTGGTGAAATGATCATGCGATCGCGTTCGTTCCTGCGAATTCTGGCCTACTGTCTGGCGGTGACCTCTGGTTTTGGGTCCGCGACGCGACCGGCGACGGCCGACGACTGGCCGCAATGGGGTGGCCCCCGGCGCGATCTGGTCTGGCGGGAAACGGGCATCGTCGACACACTGCCCGCGGGAGCGACGCTGCCCAGGAAATGGTCGACTCCCATTGGCGAAGGCTACGCCGGGCCGGCGGTCGCCAACGGTCGCGTGTACGTGATGGACCGCATCAAGGCGGACGAAACCGAACGTGTGCTGTGTCTCGACGCCGACAGTGGCAAACTGCTCTGGAAACATGAATACGCCGCGAAATACAAGGTCGACTACCCCGCCGGCCCGCGAATGACGCCAGTGGTTGTCGATGATCTGGTCTTCACCATTGGCACGATGGGACACATGTTCTGTCTGAAAGTCGCCGACGGTTCCGTGGTGTGGAAGAAACAGTTCGTCGACGAATTCGACACGAAACTCCCGATCTGGGGCATGGTCGCTTCGCCACTGGTCCTGGAAGACCAGGTGATCACGCTGGTGGGTGGTGTTCCCAGCGCACTCGTCGTCAGTTTCGACAAACGGACAGGGAAAGAGCTGTGGCGGTCACTCGAAGACACCGAAGTGGGCTACTGCCCCCCGGTGTTGTGTGAATTCGGCGGGAAACCGCAGATCATCATCTGGCATCCGCAGTGGGTGTCGGCGATCGATCCCCAAGACGGTCATCTGATCTGGGAAGTGCCATTCCAGGTCCGCTTTGGACTGTGCATTCCGCAGCCCCGGCAAGTCGGGAATCGATTGTTTTTGACCGCCTTCTACAACGGCCCGCTGATGTTGGAGGTCGCCGACGACGGTTCCGACGCAAAGGTCGTCTGGAAAGGGAAATCCAGCAGTGAGATCCGTACCGACGGACTCCACTCCATCATGTCGACCCCAATTTTCGATGGCCAGCACATCTACGGTGTCTGCAGCTATGGTCAGTTGCGGTGTCTCGACGCGACCGACGGCAAACGACTGTGGGAAACACGCGAGGCGACCGGCGAGGGACGCTGGTGGAACGCGTTCCTGGTTGCCCACGAAGACCGCGTCTTCCTGCACAATGAGCAGGGAGATCTGATCATCGCGAAACTCTCACCGAAGGGGTATCAGGAACTCAGTCGGTCCAAACTGATTGAACCGACGCGGGAGGTGATGGGGCGAATGACGATCTGGTCACAGCCTGCATTCGCGATGCGGAGCGTCTTCGCGCGCAACGACAAGGAACTCGTGCGCGTCGACCTGCGCAAAACCAAGTAACTGTCAAAGAATAAGAACCTGTCCAAAATCCAAACC
>JAPLOC010001199.1 GCA_026692825.1 Planctomycetota bacterium
ACAGCGCGGTCAGCACCAGATCCGATCGTGTCCATCGGGGAATTGTCGCCCCGCCGAAAAACGTCACCAGCCCGGAGAGACTAAGAACCAGTAGCGCCGCGACACTCCAGCCGAGGGTACTCCCTTGCGAAGCCCCTTCGGTCGCGGTGAGCAGCCGACCGACAAACAGGGCGGCGAACGCGATCCGCAGGCCTGTCGACGCGAGGTGTTGGAATCGCGACACCGTGGTGAACTCTCCGGGCAGGTCGCCCCCCGCGTCAGTTCGGCGAAATGTGCGTCAGCAGCGGCCGGGGGCCAAGAATCTCGGCGACCTGGTCTTTTGAGATTTCTTCGTTCTTGAGCAAAGCGTCGGCAAGAGCTTTCAACTGGCCGCGATTCGCTTCGAGAATCTTGAGCGCCCGGGCCGACGCGTCGTTGACGAATCGCTGCACTTCCTGGTCGATGGTGTGGGCGGTTTCTTCGCTGAAGTTGCGCGTCTCATGGATCTCTTTCCCCAGAAACGGATGTTCTTCGCTCTGATGAAACGCCACGGGGCCGATGATCTCGCTCATTCCCCAATGGGCCACCATCCGCCGGGCGATGCTGGTCGCCTGCTTGATGTCGCTTTCGGCCCCCGCCGAGAATTCGTCGAACACCAGCTTCTCGGCGGCCCGTCCCCCCATCGCCATCGCCAAATGCGAGTGCAGGCGGAGTTCGCCCATGTGATAGCGTTCTTCTTCCGGAACGAGCTGGGTGACGATGGTCACCTTGTGGACGGCGTCGAGTTCGGGGAGCAGCCAGGCGATGAGTGCGTGTCCCGCCTCGTGGTAGGCGGTCATTTCCCGTTCGTGCTGGTTCAAGACTTCTTCGCGCTTCGGCCCCATCAACACTTTGTCTTTGGCGGTGTCGAAGTCGGCCGCTCCGACCTTTGACTTGTTCTCGCGGGCGGCCATCAACGCCGCTTCGTTGACCAAATTTCGCAGGTCAGCTCCCGAGAAACCGATGGTCCCCCCGGCGATCACTTCCAGATTGACCGTGTCGTCGAGCGGCACTTTGCGGGTGTGAACCTTTAGAATGCCGACCCGCCCTTCGCGGGTGGGGCGGTCAATGGTCACGTGCCGGTCAAACCGACCGGGTCGCAATAGCGCGGGGTCGAGAACATCGGGACGGTTCGTGGCGGCGAGAATGATCACCGCCTCGCTGGGGGTGAATCCGTCCATCTCACTGAGGATCTGATTCAGTGTCTGTTCGCGTTCATCGTGTCCGCCGCCGACGCCCGCTCCGCGGATCCGGCCGACTGCGTCGATTTCATCAATGAACAGGATGCAGGGGGAGCTCTCCTTCGCAGTACGGAACATGTCGCGGACCCGGCTCGCCCCGACCCCCACGAACATCTGAATGAATTCCGAGCCATTGATCGAATAGAAGGGGACACCCGCTTCACCCGCCGTGGCGCGGGCGAGCAGAGTCTTTCCGGTACCCGGAGGCCCCATCAGCAGGACGCCTTTGGGAATCTGCGCGCCGAGCTTCTGGAACTTCGCAGGGCTTTTCAGGAATTCGACGACCTCCTGCAGTTCGCATTTCGCCTGCTCCATGCCGGCGACGTCGGCAAAGGTGTTCTGCTGGTCGGCGGGGAGAAAGCGTTTGGCCGGGCGGCGGATGAAATTGCTGACCATCGAGCCGGTTCCCATGGGGTCGCCACTGCGGCGCAACACAATCCAAATCAGCCCCAGCATCAGCACAAAGCCCAAGAGGGAAATGAACAGATTGAGTCCATCGGCCCAATTGGTGGGGTCAGAGACGAATTTGACGTCACTTTTGCGCAGGTCGGGAATCAACTCCTGGTCTTCGACCGGGGGCAGGATCGTAGTGAATTTCTTCGCGAGCTTTTGCCCGGGATGCTCTTCGCTCTCGGGCAATTCCCGCCATTCCCCGGTGATCCGCTCGCGGGCGAATTGCAGTGACTCGACGTTTTTCTTCGCGACCTGATCGCGGAAGAAGCTGTAGTTGACCCGCGCCGGCCCGATCGGGACGAAGTACATCGAAAAGACGCACAGTGTCAGCGCCCCCATCACCAGGAACATCCAGGGGCCAAACGGACCACCCCGCGATCCCTCGGCGGTGGGCCGTCGCGGCGTGCGCGGCCCCGCCCCTTCGGGAGGTGGTCCCGCCCGCCAGGTGTTCGGAACAGACTCAGGCAGGTCGCGCGGAGCGCCAGACGCCGGCTGCACCGGGGGGTCGGATTGAGCGCGGGAGTTAAGGGCCGATTCGTCGGTCGAATTCACAGGCATGACTTTCAGGGGCACTCTTTGCCAGGTTGAACTAGAGAAGTTAACGAAACCGGGCGGCGGTTTGTAGGGCATGAACCGCCGATCACGTCTTGAATTCAAACAAATGTTTGATACAGTTGACTGATTCAAGCACCCGTTTCACCCGTGCCGAATGTCCCCAGACCCCCTCGACGACACCCGCCAACGACTCCTGACAGCCGCCGGTGAGATCTTCGCCTCTGTCGGTTTCAAGGGGGCGACCACACGAGATATCTGCCGCCGCATTACTTCCGTGACAAACAGGGGCTGTACCAGGCGGCCGTCGAGGCGGCGCATGGCTGTTCGCCCGAACTGGCAAATCCCCATTGGCCATCCAGCTTCACCACGGCGGACAAGCTCCGCACCTATGTCTCAAAATTCCTGTCGCAGTTGCTCGATCCCGAACGCCCCGCCTGGCACGCCCGGCTGATGCTCCGGGAAATGGCCGAACCGACGGAGGCGTGCGTCCTGTTAGTGGAAGCCTACATCCGCCCGATGGCGATGACTCTGCGCGCGATTCTCGATGACTCACTCCCCGCCCGACTGACCGAATCGCAGCGCTGGATGGTGGGCTTCAGCATCGTCAGCCAGTGTCTCTTTTACAAAACCAATCGGGCTGTGGCGGAATTGCTGGTTGGATCGGCCGACTTCAGCGAGTTTCACCGATTTTCCCTGGCGGCGTTAGGACACGCCCCCAGCGCATTTCGAGATTCCCCCGCGGAGGCGAAGCGATGAACTGGATCGCCTGGAAAATGCTGACGGGGGATCGCGCCAAATACCTCGGCACGATTTTTGGCGTCGCGTTCGGTTGTCTGTTGATCTCACAACAGTCGGCGGTCTTTGTCAGCATCTTGCGGCGGACCGCGTCGCAGATCGTCGATGTCGCCGACGCCGACTTGTGGGTGATCGATCCGCAGACACTCTCCATCGATGATTTGTGGGCGCTGGGAGACAACACAGTCCTCGCGGTCCGCGGCGTCGAAGGGGTCGAGTGGGCTGTGCCGTTTTATAAAGGGATGGTGACCGCGCGGCAGCCGAGCGGGCACTTCCGCCAAGCGATCTTGCTGGGGCTGGATGACTCCAGTCTCGTCGGCGCGCCGCGGACGATGTTGATGGGGAAGCTCGCGGACTTGAGACGTCCCGACGCCGTCATCCTCGACAAGGCGGGGTATCGGTATCTGTTTCCCGATGAGCCAATGGAATTGTGGCGAACGCTGGAGATCAACGACCGCCGCGCGGTGATTGTCGGGATCTGCGAGGCTTCGCCTCCGTTTCAGTCACTGCCGATTCTGTACACGCGGTTTTCTTTGGCTCGGGATTACGCTCCGAAACAGCGGCGCGAATTGCCGGTCGTGCTGGCGAAAGCGAGTCCCGGTGTTTCGACCCCAGAACTGGCATCGCGGATAGAAACACGAACTGGTCTGGCGACATTGCACCGCCGGGAATTCGCCTGGAAAACGATTCAATTTTATCTGCGCTCGACCGGAATTCCGATCAATTTCGGGATCACGATCGCTCTCGGTTTCATCGTCGGGACGGCGATCGCCGGGCAGACCTTTTACCTGTTCACGATTGAGAATCTGAAGCAGTTCGGCAATCTCAAGGCGATGGGAACGACCAACTCGCGGCTGTTGGGCATGGTGCTGCTCCAGGCCGCGATCGTGGGGGGATTGGGGTTTGGGTTCGGAATCGGCGCGGCCGCCCTGGAGGTGTTTGGACTGACGGCGGTTTCGATGGCTGTGATTGTGTTTCTCGCGAGCATCATGAGCGCCTGGCGGGTTCTGGTGTTGGAGCCGGCGGAGGTGTTCCGATGAGTTCACCCGACTCGGGCGTTCCCGCAGTTCGCTGCCTGGGAGTTGTGCGCGATTTCGGCGATGGCGAATCGCGGCTGCGCGTGCTGCATGGCATTGATGTCGACGTGAAACTGGGGGAGATGACCCTGCTGGTCGGTCCCAGTGGCTGTGGCAAGACCACGTTGATCTCCATCATTTGTGGTTTGCTGGACCCGACCGAAGGGGATATCGAACTGTTTGGCACGTCCCGCCGCTTGTTGAGCGGTCGGGCGCTGGTGGAGTTTCGCGGACGCAACATCGGCTTCGTGTTCCAGCAGTACAACCTGCTGCCCGCGCTGACTGCCGCCGAGAATGCAGCGGTTCCTCTGATCATCGCGGGGAAACCGCGTGGCAAGGCGATTGAAGCGGCGCGCGAGATGCTCGACCTGGTCGGGTTGAGTGATCGGTCGCACCATCGTCCGGCGCAACTTTCGGGGGGGCAGCAGCAGCGGGTGGCGATCGCTCGGGCGTTGGTCCACAAGCCGCGAATCTTGGTGTGCGATGAACCGACCGCGGCGCTCGACGCGCATTCCGGCCTGGTAGTGATGGAATTATTGCGGACCGTCGCCGTACAGGCCGATCGCTCTGTGCTGATTGTCTCACACGACCAGCGCGTGGTGGGATACGGAGATCGCATCATTACGATGTCAGATGGAAGGGTGGAGCGCGTCGAACGTGGGGTCGGTGCGCAGCGCGAGGTCCGTTCGTTAGAAGCGGTCGGCAGTGGCCGCGTGGGGAGTTGATTCCGATGCGGCGAGGACTGGTGATTCCGTTGATTTCGCTGGCGCTGTTGACGCTGGCGATTTATCACGTCGCGCGCACATCGCAAGATGCACCGCCGCTCGACCCACCGCAATCTCCCCCCCGGTCGCCCTATGCGCACCGGATCGCCGGCCTGGGACTGGTCGAGGCGGCGACGGAGAATATCTCCATCGGAACTCACGTTCCCGGGATTGTCGGCGAAGTCTGGGTCGAAGTCGGTCAAACGGTCGCAGCGGGAGACCGGTTGTTCCAAATCGATGATCGGCAGGCGCGGGCGGATTTGCAGGTGCGCGAGGCGGCGCTGGTTGCGGCAAATGCGCAGCTTGAGAGGCTGGAGCAGCTTCCACGTCCGGAAGAGTTGCCAGCCAGTTCGGCACGGGTGCGGGAAGCCGCGGCACGTCTGAGTGATGAAGAGGTTCGCACCGCGCGGGCTGAGAAACTGTTTGAGCGCAAAGCGCTCTCGGAGGAGGAGTTGACATCGCGACGGCAAATGCTGCAGATGGCGCGAGAGCAGCACACGCGGTCGGTCGCCGACGATGACCTGCTGCGGTCGGGTACTTGGGAGCCAGACAAAGTCGTCGCGCGGGCCGCCGTCGCCCGGGCCGAGAGTGAAGTGGCGCAGCAAAAGATGGAGCTGGCAAGGCTTACGGTGACGGCACCAGTGGATGGAACGGTGCTGCAATTGAATGTCCGCCGGGGCGAATACGTTCAACAGGGGGCGGGGCAGGCGCTACTGGTTCTCGGGCGAATCGATCCGCTGCATGTGCGAGTGAATATCGACGAAGAAGAGATCACGCGATTTCGTGAGGAGGCGAAAACGACCGCGTACCTGCGGGGAAAGGGGGGGGAGCCGTTCGAATTGAAGTTCGTGCGGGTCGAGCCACTGGTGACGCCGAAGCGGTCGCTGACCGGGGCACCAAACGAGCGGGTGGATACCCGGGTACTTCAGGTAATTTATTCCGTTCGGGCAAGCGGGAGAAGGTTGTTTGTTGGGCAACAATTTGACGTATTTATTGAGGCGGACGACCTTTACAATTCCGCCGGCAAGTCGCATATTAAGTGAAATTCACACAGATTCCCTGTTCACACTGGAGGTGGGCGATGTTGCATGAAGCACGACATTGGCTGGCTTGCGGCCTGTTGGCGGGTGGCGTTGTGGCCAGCGCCAGCGCCGCCGATCGCGTGACTGTTCCGGTTCGACCGGCGTCGTTTTTACAAGAAGACGGGATCGTCAACGAACGGGCGAACCTGTTGCGCAGTCAGGCCGACGAGGCGTATCAGCGGGGCGAATACAAGCGGGTTGTTGAAATCTGCAACCAGTTGTTGCAGCAGTTTAAGGACGACAATCCGCACGTCGCGTTCCATTTGCGGGCGAGCGCCAAGATTGAATTGGGGCGGCAGGCGCGGGACGGAAAGTTGATTCGCGAAGGAATCGCCGACTCGCGCAGCGCGCTGGCCGCCGGGAATGGCAAGT
>JAPLOC010001200.1 GCA_026692825.1 Planctomycetota bacterium
AACTCGGCGAGCAGTTTCCGTTCCCCACCCATGGGGCCGCCAGGACCACCGAATCCCCCCGGACCGCCACCAAATCCACCGGGGCCCCCAGGTCCACCGCCAAAGCCGCCCGGCCCACCTGGTCCGCCGCCAAACCCACCGGGGCCTCCGGGACCACCAGGGCCACCTCCCTGGAAACCGCCTGCAAATCCTCCGGGAGGACCAAAGGCCGGGGGGGGAAACTCAAACTGCTTTCCCTTCAACTTCGCGAACGCGTCTTTCTGATCTTTGTTGAGGACCGCCAGCGAATCTTCGTCAACCTGCTGGCGTGCTTCGGGGGGAAGGAATGGAGGAAGTGAATCCAGCAGCTCACCCAGCTTTCCCTGTTGTTCTTCCGACAGCTTCAATTGCTGCGCGACTGGTTTGCGACGCAACGCCGAAGACCCCGCGCGCTGCAAGTCAATTTCCGTTAAACGGGCGACTTGCTTCTTGTCGAGGAGTTTTTCGAGGTCGGTTCGCAGCGATTTTGCGACCGCGTCCTGTTTCTCCCGGACGCTGGCCATCTTCTTGTCCCGTTCTTCGGGTTCCAGCTCGAAGATCTCGCGAAAGTCGATCCCTTCCATCGCCCGACCCATCTTTTCACCGAGACTTGCCGTCAGGTCGGCAACCGCTTTCTTCTGATCATCCTTCATCCCGATCTCGGTTTGGACCTCCGGAATCGCGACCAGAAACACGAGGTCCATTTCAGGTGAAGCTCGAAACATTCCGGGTCCGCCCAACCCGCCACCAAACCCGCCCGGCCCACCGGGAGGCCC
This sequence comes from Planctomycetota bacterium, assembly GCA_026692825.1. GTDB lineage: Bacteria > Planctomycetota > Planctomycetia > Planctomycetales > Planctomycetaceae > UBA10511. The sequence continues at coordinate 795 of JAPLOC010001200.1, forward strand.
TCCCCCCGGGCCAAAACCCCCTTGGCCGAAGCCACCGCGTCCACCTCCGTCACGTCCCTCACCTGGCGGACCCCGGCGCGGCTCGCGGCGGTCGTCTCGCTGCCCGCTGGGGGCGTCGTCGGGACGCTGCGGTCGTTCACGACGCGGTTCCTGAGCCGAGGCGACCAAGCCCGCCATACTCAACATCGACAGCGCCAAGGCGGCACCAAACCGGCTTCTCATGCGTACTCTCCCAAAAGGAACTTCGTCATCACGAACGCTTCAACTCCGCGCCGGCGATTCCCTCAACCGTGTTGAGTTCCACAACGACACTCGGAAATGTCGCCGCGTCTTTCAACCGCGCGGTGTAAATCACTTCAATTCCCGTCCCTTGTTTCCAAGTACTCGTTTCCACAATCGAAACCCGGTCGAAGTACTTGTCCAAAATCGGTGCGACGACCGCCGCCGGATCCAGCCCTTTCGCCAGTCGCACCATCAGTTTGCACGGAACCGATACGTCGCTCACGGAGGTGGGACGATCCCACAGGTGCGATAAGGCAACCGCGGCCACACCGACCACGGGCAGCCCGGCCAAAGCCGCCATGAAAAACCCGGCCCCCGACGCCATCCCCACCACAACGGTGAAAATCACGAACGCCGTGTCCCGGGTATCGTCAACGACCGTACGGAACCGCACGATCGACAACGCCCCCACCAGACTGAACGCGCGCGCCACACTGCTGCCAATCACAATCGACACCAGCGCGATCAACACCGACAGCAACACCAGCGTCGTTACCAGTCCTGGGGTCGCGTTGCGGTCCCGTCCATGGGACAGCCGGTAGATCCCCGCGACACACAACCCACAGGCCAGCGCCGCGAACAGGCGCACCAGGAGCCGCGCGTACGTCAGCTCATCGGGTCCAACGGGAACCGCGGGAGCGGCATCAAGGGTGGAATTCAGCCAGTCGGGCATTGAGGATCTCGGATGACGGTTGACCTGGAACTACAGACAGAGTTGCCATGCAGCGTACCAGACCGCCAAAGGATCAGCATTAAACACCGACCGAATGAAGGAAGTTTCGTTTCCTACTCCTCCTCCGGCTCCTTCAAGAACTTCCATTCCTCATCAAAAAATCCGGCCTCTTTCACCTGCTCCGCCAACCCACCGGGAACCACCCCTCCCCCAGGGGCGGCAACCCCCACCTGAATCACTCCCCAATCCCCCAGTCGGGGGAAGAGCAGATAGTTGAGCGTCGAAAACTCCGGTTCATGAAACGTGTGTCCGCTGTTGATCACCACATAACGCTTCGCCGTCGCAGTCAATGGACTGGGATAGATCAGAGCGGGGGAATGATCGGCCGCCGGGAATTTCTCATCCCCCATCACCAGATTTTCCCGGGTCCACTGAATGGGCAGTTTCGGCAGCGCCTTGGCGATCAGACGATTACTTCCGGGATCACCGAACAAGACCAAGTGGTACTTCTCCCGATCCGCCGCCGACACGTCCACGTCGTCAATGATGCGCAGCTCGCCGCGAAGGTAATGATCCCACTCCCGGGCGAATCGGTCCAATGTCGCCATGGACCATTCATGCACTGCGGGATTCCAAGGGGTTCCAGTTCCACGAACGCACAGGAACGGCGTCGCGAACGCGTCATCGATTGGTCCCTGAAGGCCGGGGCGTTTCGCGACCGTCGCCGAAAATGTCTCGGGGGCCACCACCTGCCAGCGGCCGGCGACATTCGCCAACTCCACCCGGCGATCCCGGTGGTTCGACAGGTCGATCTCGAGTTCGCCAAATCGAACGCGCGGTCGTTCTCCGGTCACCACATCGGCTGCCAAAGCGAACCGCAGGATATTGGTCGACCGCACCACGTTGATCAGCCCGTCGGCCGATCGCCGCGCATCGAATTCGGCCCGAGCGTAGTGTTCTCCCAGGCTCAGCAGTTCCACCCAATGACAGCGGTTGTATTTCAAGGTCCAGGTGACAAACCGCAAATTCATCGGCAATCGATCGACGCCCCGGTCCGCGAACGCTCCGATCAGTCGAAGCTGCTCGCGCTGCGTCACGGGATCGATGGTATGGCCGGTGTCGGGGGACACCAGATTGATCAACTGCAACCCTTCCCGACGAAACGCGTGTCCCATGATGACATGCGCATCGAAGAACACATCTTTCGCGCCGATGCACGCGATCGCCGGTACAACCGAGGCGTTCGCCGCGTAGTCGACCGAATCGAGCATGTGCAACCCGCGCTCCTGATGTTCCGGAAGCGGGCCGACCCGGATGAAGGTTGACAACGGAGTTTCGGAGAATTTGTGGGTATCGACGTAACCGCAATACGGGCCGGGCGCGACGAACCGCTCAGGGTGTTTGAGTCCCAAGTGCCAGGTTCCCGACGCCCCCATCGACATGCCCCGCAGGACGATGCGATCGCGATCGATGGGATATTGCCGACAGACCGCTTCGATCGCTTCGAATACGTCAGTCTCCCCCGCCCAGCGGTAGCAGTTTTCGACGCGTCCGAGCGGATGCAGTTCAATGTACGGCTCGTCGGGAGGTCCCGGCTGACCGGGAGGTGTCTCGGCGAATCGACTGGCGAAACGCAATTCGCTCATTCCGACCGGACGGGTGCTGCCATGCAACACGACGTCGAGTCGCCACGGTCTGCCGGCCCCGACGGACTTGGGGATCACCAGTCCAAACGGCTGCACCGAGCCGTCCACTTCCGACTGGTAGCCACGAACCAGTCGGCCGGTCCGTTGAGACCAGGGGAGTTCTCTTTTCTCCAGGGCGTCGATTCGCTCTTTCGCTTTCGCGACCGCTCCACGCATCAACTGAACGTCTGCCGGTTCAAACTTGCGGTCGTAGCGCAGTGCCCAGGCAACCGCCTTGGGAAACAGTGCCGCGTCGGCAACGCGGTCGCGCTCCGCCGCCCCGCCGGCCCCTTTCCACAAGGGAATCAGCCGCTGTTCCAGTTCGGCCACGGCGGTTTTTAACTCGTCCGCCTCGTGTGGGGTCAGCCCTTCGTAGACCACGTCTTCAGCAGCGACCGATGTCGTGAGTCCGCCAACGAACTGAGTCGCAAAAACAGCCAAATAGACGAGCGCCACCGCCACTGCGGGACACCCACGTTGCGGCACGAAAGTGAAGGAAGAACGAAGTGTGTTCATCAAGTCGGGGATTCAAAAAAGGACAACGGCCCGCTCTATACTCTGCGCGGTCCGCGTTGAGACATTTTGATGGAGCCGCAACCGTCAGGAAGCGGGAGTTTGATACCGCTTCCTGACGAGCGCGGCTCTGTGGCAACATCTCCTCCCAACCGCACGTTCACGACTCCCTCCACACCCGCAGCAACTGCGGAATGAACGCCGAAAACGCCCGCGCCCTGTGGCTGATCTGGTGTTTGACCAGAGAGGAGAGTTCACCAAAAGTCTTTCCGTATTCGCGAATCAGAAAGTACGGATCGTATCCAAAGCCGTTGGTGCCGCGAGGTTGGTCAATGATGACGCCGCGACAATACCCAACCGCGGTGGCGCGGATCTCACCCGTCGGGTCGGCGAGAGCGATCGTGCAGGCGTAGGCGGCTGTTCGCTGTTCGGGGGGGACGCCCGCCAGTTCGTGTTGGAGCTTTTCGTTATTTGAGTCATCGGTCGCCGCTGGGCCGCTGAAACGGGCCGAATACACCCCGGGAGCCCCGCCGAGCGCATCAACCATCAGGCCACTGTCTTCACCAATCACCCAGCGTTTCAGGCGCATCGCGGGCTCACGGGCCTTTTTGGCCGCGTTGTCGAGAAACGTCGCGCCATCCTCGTCGATTTCACCGATTTCGGGGAAGTCGGCAATGGACTGGATGGAGATTTTCCACGGCGTGAGGATCTCGGAGATTTCGCGAGATTTCTTCCGGTTCCGGCTGCTGAGAATGATGGGAGCGGTCATAGGACGATGCTCCCGTTTCGACAGTTCGATGTCAAGCAGTTCCGTTGTCGAAAGCGGGCGGTTGAATAACAAAAACACCCGTTGATCAGCGAGTTCAAAAAACTCACAATCAACGGGTGTTGTTCACAGACCAAGCAACCGCTTGGATTACATCATGTAGCCGCCACCGAACCAGTACCAGTACCAGTAATAGTAGAGGTCAAGGTACTCCGCCGGTGGCATCGTGGACGTGGTCGTCCCGGTAGTGGTGGTGGTCGTCGTCGTTGTCGGACCTGAAATTGGGGGCGTGGTGCCCAGCGTACCACCCCAGTTGTAGTTGTATCCAGCCGGATTTCCATTCGGATCCGTCGGAATGGGGCCGACCGGATCGGACATCTCCAGCGCCGTCACGGCGTACGAAGTCGACTTGACCGAAGCCGTTCCAATCGCAAACGTATCGACATGGACACAGTAACTGCCGACACCGAGCGAAATCGGTGGCAGAGTCCGGGTGTCACCCGTCAGAGACACCAATCGGTACAGGACAGTCCCATTCGAATCCGAGATCCAGAGCTGGATCCCTTGCGATCCGCCGGTGACGCCACTCGACTTCAGTCCAAACAGGAACATGGTCGTCCGTGAGACGTCCAGCCGATAGTCCTTCGCAGTGGACGCAGCGGTGAACGTACCTGTCGCCAGCGTCACGGGCTGGATGGCCGTGTCGATAAAGCGCGCTTCCAGTTCGAACGAACCGGTTTGCGGCCCAAATCGCGCGTTCTCCGAGACCCGCAATCGATTTTGCGGCCCAAATCGGGCGTTCTGCGAGACCCGCAATCGATACTGTTGTCCCTCGTTGGTGTTCGCGACCTGAACGGTGTACACACCATTGGCATTGACGAGAATCGTCGACGGAATGACATTGCCGTCATCGTCCAGGACGGTGATCGTGGGAACCAAGCGGCTCGTCGGATCGACCTGAATGGTGGCCGTCAGTACGTCCCCGTCATCGGCATCATAGGGTGCCCTGACCTCGTATGTCACCGAATTGTTGGCGCTGGTGATCGCACCCAGAGCGCGGTACACAGTCCGTGAATCGGCACCGGGAGCGGTCTGCAGACGGATCACCGAAACGCCGTCGTCGGTATACACCGTCGACGTCGAATAACGGGTGTTCCCGGAGAGCAGCATTTGCCGCACCTGATTCGCCGACAGGAGCCCCCACATAACTTGATGTGAGTGCATAGGTGCCGAAGCCGGACAACCCAGAGGTCGCAGACTTCACACGAACATAAACCGAACCACTGACCGCCTGGAACGAAACCGAGTTCGCCCCTGATCCGAGGAGGTCTCCAGAACTGTTGTAGACGGAGATCTGACCGGCGAGAGTGCTGATGCCAGCGGTTCGCAGCTCGATCTTGACCGTTCCGTTGTAGCCCTGCGGGCTACGAACGCGGTACCAGTCAATATCGGAGCTGACGTTGATGTCTCCCCAGGTGACGAGCGGGGTGGTTCCGGTGAAGCTGTCGGGGCGATCCACATCGGTCGCGGTCCAGTAGCCATCGTAGCTTCCAAAAGCTTCGTTGACATCCAGATCGCGGGTACCGTACAGCGACACCAGCTTCGCCAAATCGGTCGAGCTGGGGGTCAGCAACTGGCCCGGCTGCCACGACTCGTTCATCATCGAGCCAGCAGTACTGTTCCCCTTCAGGCCGAGAACATGCCCCGCCTCGTGCAGGGCGACTGAAGCCACATCATTCAAGCTCGACAGCGGTGTATCGATGTTGAAAACGATCTCCCCCGACCAAGTACCGGCCGCCGCCGAATTGATCGGCACCGAATACGCATACACCGACGATCCCAAGTGGGCCGCCGCGATGCGAATATCGCCAAATCGCGTGTCACCCTGGGATCGCCCGACCGTTCCCAGTGGACTTCCATTATCGGCGACCACACCGACACTTACGTTCACACCCGCTTCGAGCTTCTGAAACGCCGACAGGATCGCCTGCTTGACCTGCTCGGCTGTGCCTGCGCCTCCCAAGGCCGCAGTCAAACTGCTCGCCTGGCCATTCACCAGCGTCCCTTCAGGCGCGAAGCTGAGGGTCAGACGCGAAGCATCCTCCCACTGGGGAGCGGCAATCGCCGACAGCATCTCCCGCGATTCCAGTGACTCAATCGCCGGCGCATAGCGCCCCGCCGCGCTCTTACGGTGCGGTTTCTTGGGGAAAATCCGGTTCCAAATCCCAGCCAGTTGAGGACTCATTTGAACTTCTCCTGTTTCCTTCTTCCCGATTCAACAACTGCAACCCATTCCATCGTACCGCGACAGTGTTGGGTTGGGAAGAGACTATGGGCAAAACCCCGAATTCCGACATCCCCGACAAAGGTGCCAAACAACCCGGGCTCGCCGCGAACCATCCACAGAACCGACGCACGATCAATAGACCCTGCGCGCGGAGCTTTGGTTCACTATTCTAGGTGAGTCGACAAGAGGGTATAGATCCGCCACTAGATTTCCAAAGAATTCCCAAATTCCTGAAATGCTACCGGGAGAGCCAGCCCCCATCGATTTCTACGATACTTCCGTGCATGTAGTTCGACGCGTCCGATGCCAACAAGACGCACAGTCCCTGGAGTTCCTCAGGCATTCCCCAGCGGCCGCATGGTATGCGATCAAGAATCTGCTGTCCACGTACCGGATGATATTTTAACGAGCCGCTCATCGAGGTTTCAAAATAGCCCGGGGCAATGCAGTTCACATTGATCCCCCTGGCCCCCCACGAAACCGCCAGAGACTTCGTCAATCCCGCGATTCCATGTTTCGCTGCCGCATACGACGAAATGTTCAGTCCCCCTTCGTAACTCATCACCGACCCGATGTTGATGATTTTCCCTCTCCCCCTCGGCAGCATGTGCAGCGCAGCCTGCTGCGACAAATCGAACGACGCGATCAGGTGAACTTCCAACAACTCCCGCCACTGATCCATCGGGTATTCCTCGGGCGGAAATCTCCCCCCGCCCCCCGCATTGTTCACCAGAATCTCGATCGATCCCAACCCCTCCACCACTTTGTCCACTAACCCCACCCGTTCCTCGGGTCTTGCCAGTTCCGCCCGAACCCCCAAAAATCGCCGACCGAGTGATTCCACCCGCTCTTTCAGTTTCTCATCGTCCCCGGAACGAGAGACACACGCGATATCTGCTCCCGCCTCTGCCAACCCCACCGCCATCGCGTACCCCAACCCCCGACTCCCCCCGGTCACCATCGCCACACGACCCGTAAGCTGGAATTGATCGAGAATCATGGAACAAGCCTGCGGCGGCAAAAAGAGGGACCGAAGCCCACCTGACGTTGTGTCCAGCGGCGGGGCCGGCGATTATAGCCCTGTCGACGAAAAATGCGAGATTGAGGTTGCGGCGGTTCAATCAGACTGAGGGCAGCGACTACCGCGTCCTTAGAACCCGTCCAGGATCAAGACCGTCGTTTTTGTAGCCGAAACGATTCGGCGGCGCGAGGAATCTCCCCACTCCCGGAAAGCGAGGCGTGTATCAGGCCGTCGCCGGTCTGGACTGGTTTCCAGTGACACGGCACTTGTTTTGGTTGCGGCCCCGCGAAGCGGGGCCGCACTGGGTTGATTTCTCGACGAAGGATCACTCCTCGTCTGGAATAGGAAACGCGTTCCAATTCGCTGGTAGGGGTGCGACCAATTTCACTTCGTCGTAGCGAACCGGATGATTCAGAGTGAGACGACGGGCATGCAGAGCGATCGCCGACTCGCGCGGGTCGAGTGCGGAAATCGTCTCGAATTCCAGGTTCGAACCATATTGCCGGTCCCCCAGAATCGCCCAGCCACGACTGCCGAACTGCACCCGAATCTGATGCATCCGCCCCGTGTCGAGTTCGATTTCGAGCTGAGTGCAACGCTCCCCGGTCACGGGATGCGCGATCTCTGTCCGCAACGTGCGGTATCTCAGACGGGCCTCGCGCGCGCCGGCGATCCCTTCGTTGACTACCGACACGTGCGCCTGATCGTCCGACTTTTGCAGCCAGTCCACCAACTCGCCCGACGCCGGCTCTACATTCCCTTCGACGATCGCCCAGTAGACCTTTCGTACCACTCGGTCGCGAAACTGCTCCGCCAGCCGGGCCGCACACTTGGAATTCCGGGCAAACACAACCACGCCCGAAACCGGCCGGTCCAGCCGATGGGGAATTCCCAGATACACATTGCCGGCCTTTTGGTACTTGTCCTTCAAATAGGCCTTCACCCGTCGCTCGAGCGTCGCAATCCCTGGGATGGCACCCAACGTCAACAAGCCGGCCGGTTTGTTGACGGCCAGTAGTGGGCCGTCTTCCAGTAGAATGGAGAGTGGCTCACGGATTTCGGGCTGGGACAGGGGTTGATTGTCTGACATTCTGCGGAGTCTAACAGGTTGGTTTCGACATGTCTGAGATCTCGCTTGATTTTCTATTTCGCCGCAACCGCTGAGTAGCCGTCCCCATACAATTTCGTGGTTTGCGATCCTCGCGAGAAAACGTTAACCCAACGGCTCGACGCAGACGGTCCACTTTTCGTCGTGTTGAGTATCTCCTCCTGGAATATCAACGGTTGACAGTTTTGCCTCAAGTGCGGCTGCGCCGCGAAAAATCTGCAAACGACGGATTTGATCTTGTACCGGTACTTACTGCCGCGACGCCGGTCGAACAATTTCCCAGATGGTGTCCGCCATCCGGCGGTGCCCCGCTGCCGAAAGGTGGATCGAGTCGAGTGTGGATTCTTCTCCGGCCAAAATCCCCAGAAAGACCCGTTTGGGGATGAGCAGCACCTGATATTTTCGGGCGACGTCACGCTGCGCTCGCCCGTATTCGTGGTAAAACGGCGGCAAAGGAAGTTCAAACATCACAACCTGCCGGGATGGGCCGGCGACCTGCGACAAGAGCGCGTCGAGATCACTTTGGAATTGCGCAACGGAGGTCGACCCCAACAGGTCGTTGCCTCCGATCTCCAACAGCACCAAGTCGGCAGAGTCAAGCGGGGTCTGTTGCAGGCGTTTCAATGCCGAACCCGCAGTCTCCCCGACGTGCGATCGATCCTGGACCGCGATCCGATGTTCACGTGCCAGAATTTTTGGCCAAGTTTCCGCAATGTCCTCGCCCCCCATGCCGGCGGTCACTGAGTCCCCGATGACCGCGAGTGTCTTGAGGCCCCCCGGAACCGGTTCCAGTTGGGGTGACACATGGTGGGGAATCTCGACCGCCAGGGAGAGAAACCAACAGAGCAAGACGGCGATCAGTGACACATTCCGCCACTGGGGGAGCCAACCAGTGGCCAGCCACATCACAGTGGCGGTGCCACAAAGTGCGTAGATCCAGTAGGGGATCGCGGTCGACGAGACAGCGACCGCGATCCAACCCAGGAGAATCATGATCGTCGACAGCCGCCGCAGGAGGCCTTTCGGACGCCGGGTGGCCAGCGTTCCCGTGACGACGAGAAGAATCCCTGTGAAAAAAGCCTGTCCGCTGACAATGTGGTAGACGAGCGAACTCATGATGGCAACTTTCCGGGTTTGAAATCCGAATCCGCCGCGCTTCGCGTCATGGGACTGGGTCGCACACGTCCCGTCAGCGCGTGTCCCGTTTCAGAATCTGACGATCACGCAACAGTCGGTCCTTCAGTTCCGCGTACGGGACTCGCTGAATCGGAAGGTCGCCGTCGATGGCCAGAGCGGCCGCCGTCGCCGACGATTGACCCAGCACCATGAAAACCGGTTCCATCCGTATCGACCCGTACGCGATGTGCGACGCCGCGAGGCAGACCGGCACCAACAGATTGTCGCACTCCGCTTCCCGTGGCACGATCGCCCGGTAAGAGATGGGGTAGGGAGGAAAGCCCCCCACCTGCACATCCCCCTCGTTGTACACTCGGCCGTCCTTCGCGTAGCGCTGCACATTGTGCGAGTCCATCGTGTAGGCGGCCATCCCCACCGGGTCTTCGACCACCTCGCGCCCCTGACAGTGGTGTTGCGTCATCACCGCGTCGGTCACCATCCGCCGGGCTTCCCGCACGTAGATCTGATGGGGCCACCCACCTGTTTCCGTGAATTCGTCCTTGCACAAGCCCCAGGTGCCGACTTCCAGGCGGATTTTCTCCGGAACCCGCGAGTCATTCGCGAGAAAGTACATCAGCCCCTGCTGATACTCGACATGCTCCCGGATCAATGCCTCCCGGCGGGCGTAGTCGGCTTCCGGATAGTCGTAACTTCCGCCGATGTGATCGGTCGAGAACGCGCCGCAGTTGTTGCAGTCCGACTTGCGGTTCGGCATGGGGATATTCGAACAGAACGCGTCCCACACCCCCGCTTGAATGTACCGCAACAGCAATTCGTAGCGCGCCGGTTCGTATCGTGCCGGTCGGGGGAATGGAATGCGGTTTTCCGGGGCGTCGGTCAGACACATCCGAAAATTGTACGCTTGAACCCGCCGGTCCCCTTCCCCCTCGCGGCCGGGAGTCCCCGCGTGGATTCCCGGAAGCAACCCGCTCGTGGGATCGCCCGGTATTCGATACGGATCAATCGGTTTGTTGAATTGGTGTTTGACCGCGTTCGCGGTCTGGACGCCGTTGAGTGTCTCGCCGTAAACCGAATTCGCTTCCCGGCCGACGTGGTAGCTCACACCGGCCTTCGCCATCAGGTCTCCCTCGTAGGTCGCGTCAATAAACATCCTACCGGCGAAGACCCGCCCCGACTCCATTACAATCTCGGTGATTCGCGCTCCGCGTTTACGCACGCCCCGGGAGAGATCCAGCCGTTCTTCCTGAACGATTTCCGCGCTTGTTTCCGCCAGCATCCTCCGCAATTCCTGTTCGGCGACCCCCGGCTCAAACGTCCACATCTCCTGTTCACCCGACTGCTGCCGGTAGCTCTTGTATTGTTCCCGTTTTTGAAACACCCACGACTTCGGGTCGGCGTAGTGCTTTCCCAACCGACCGTAGAATTCGCGGGAGATTCCACCAATCACCGCCTTGTTGCCGATATCAGTCGCACCCAGCCCCCCGGAGGTCATCCCTCCGAGGTGTTTCGTCGGCTCAATCAGCACAACCCGTTTTTCCAGTCGCGCTCCCTGCACAGCGGCCACGACCCCGCCGGCCGTCCCTCCGTAGACCACCAGATCGTACGGAGGATCGGCAGCCGCCAGTGGCGTGAGGGAGAGAGTGCAATAAGCAAGGAGTATGGCGCGCATTCGGCAGAGAGTTTGGCGCATGCGAACAGACCCTTAAGGATGGTGGATTGTCTTGACAACTCCAGGAACGGAGCGGGATAATTCCCGCACCTTCGTACACTACCACAATCCGGTCGCGATGATCGAGCCGACGGCCAGAGTGTGGCGACGTTTGGGGGTGATGACAAATTGCGTTTCGGTGTTGTGAGGAACCAGGAGCGTGCGGATGTTGGACGCGATTTGGAACCGCAGTAGTCGGCGTGCGTCGGACCGGCGCTCGGGTCTGGTCCGCGCTGTTGAGGGCCGCGTTGCTGGACCGTCTTGCGTCCTGCGATTTCAACGGGCGGCGCTGATTCTCCCGTGTTTCTGGCTGTTTTTGCTTTCGGTCGTCTCTCCGCTCTGCGCTCAAACCGATTCTGCAATCGAGAGTCCCAACGAGAATTCCCCCGCCCTGACGTTTTTTGAAAGCAAAGTTCGACCGTTGTTGATCGACCGCTGCTTCACCTGTCACTCGGCGGAGACGAACTCGCACGGCGGATTGCGGGTGGATGACCGGAATGGTTTGCTCACCGGGGGAGGTCGCGGGCCCGCGGTGGTACCGGGTAAGCCGGATGAAAGTCTGCTGTTGAAAGTGGTCGAACACGCCGACGGAAAACCGAAAATGCCCTCCGAACAGCCGAAGCTGGCGGACGAGGAAATCTCGGTGTTTCGCCAGTGGATCGCTGACGGAGCCGTGTGGACCAGGGTACGGGTTCCGGAATCGCTCGGACAGCGGAACGAAGAGTATGAGATGCTGAAAAAACAGCATTGGGCGTGGCAGTCCTTGTCAAATCCTGCGGTCCCAACCGTTGGCCTGGTTGACTGGCCCCGGGGTGAAATTGATCGATTTGTCCTGGCGAAGCTCGAACAACAGGGGCTGGCTCCCGTGGGGGATGCTGACAAACGGACGCTGTTGCGACGGGTGACGTTTGACTTGACCGGGCTTCCCCCCACACAGGCCGCTTACGAAGCGTTTCTGGCAGATGTTTCGCACGACGCGCTGGACAAGGTGGTGGATGGATTGCTGGCGTCGCCGCAGTACGCCGAGCGCTGGGGCCGACACTGGCTCGATGTCGCCCGCTATGGAGAGTCGACCGGGTCAGCCCGAAACCTTCCGTATCCCCACGCCTGGCGGTATCGCGATTATGTGATCAGCGCAGTCGGGCAGGACAAACCGTACGACCAGTTTGTGCGTGAACAGATCGCGGGGGATCTGCTGCCGGCGAGTTCCCCCGCGGAAAAGGTAGAGCAACTGATCGCGACGGGGTTTCTGGCGGTCGGTGTGAAGGATGTGAACCAGCGGTTCAAGGTCCGGTACATCATGGACAATGTCGACGAACAGATCGACACGGTCTCGCGGGCGATTCTGGGGCTGACTGCGAGTTGCGCCCGTTGCCACGATCATAAATTCGATCCGATTCCGATCACCGACTACTACGCGCTGGCCGGGATCTTCTGCAGTACGGAGATGGCGGCTGGACTACGGAATAAGATGGGAGGGGGCGGTCTCGACTATTACGACACAAACATGTTGTTGTCGATTGGATTGGAAAGCCGCCCCGCCGCCCGTCAAGAAGAACTCGCCGCCGCCCGGAATGAACTCCAGGAGGCACAGGCGACGTTACGCGACGTCAACAAGTCGGGAATGGCCGACGAAAAAACGGAAGATGGTCGGACCCGCAGGCAGGTCGCCCGCCAGCGGGTCGACAGCATGCAACAGAAGTTGCTCGATTTAAGCGACCCGGCTCAACATGGACCGATCGCTCTCGGGGTGCGCGAGGCGAAGGTGGTCTCGGACACTGAAATCCGCATTCGCGGAGAAGCTGAAAAGCTTGGTCCGGTCGTTCCACGAGGTTTTCTGGGGGTCGTTCCTGTCCCCGATCCACCGAAAATCAATCCCCGCCAGAGCGGCCGGCTGGAACTGGCCGACTGGCTCACCGATTCACAGAATCCGCTGACTTCGCGGGTCTACGTCAATCGCGTCTGGCTGCATTTGTTTGGACGGGGGATCGTGAAAACCCCCGACAACTTCGGCACCACGGGAGATACCCCTTCGCATCCCGAATTGCTCGACCATTTGGCGAATCAGTTTGTCCGGAATGGATGGTCGACGAAAAAGCTGATTCGCCAGATCGTGTTGAGCCGGTCGTACCAACTGGCGGCGACCGCTCCCAGTCAGCATCTGACGGTTGATCCGGACAACGCGTTGGTCTGGCGGCATGCGCCGCGCCGGCTCGATGCGGAAGAGATTCGCGATGCGACGCTGGCCGCTTCTGGGGAATTGAATCTCGATCGGCCCGAGGGGTCGCCGGCACAGAACCTCAAAGTGATCGAGATCGGCAACAATGGGGCCGAGGCGAAAAAACTGGCGGAATTCGCCCGTGCCAGCCGGCATCGCAGCGTTTATCTGCCACTGGTCCGCACGCAAACTCCGACGTCGCTCGCGATCTGGGACTTCGCCGAGCAGGGGATGGTGACCGGCAGTCGCGACGCGACGACCGTCGCCCCACAGGCGCTGTACCAGTTGAATAACGGCTTTGTTCTTGAGCAGGCGAAGCAGTTCGCTCAGCGGGTCAATTCCTCCCCGGAGTTGGACGACCGGGGACGGACGAACTTGGCATGGCGGCTGGCGTTCGGTCGGTCGGCGACAGATGCCGAACTTGAACTGGGGCTGAAGTATTTGGCCGACAGTGTCGCGGTGGGGCTGGCGTTGTTGCCCCCACCACCGGAACGCCCCGATCCGCCGGAACTTCCGCGAGATGCCAGCGAACCGGCGGCGACGACCGCTGGGGGGGAGAACCGGGGAGTTGGAACGGACAACGCCGAATCGGACTTGCGCCGCGCGGCGTGGGTCAGTTTGTGTCAGGCGCTGTTGAGCGCGGCGGAGTTCCGCTACGTTCAGTGAGATTCTTGCGCGCGACGAGATTGTGGTTGTTCGTGGAATGTGGTGGTGAAGCGATGATGCCAGAGTGTTCGAATCTTGGTTGGTTGCCTCGGCGTACGGTCCTGAAGGGGGCCGGCGCGGGGTTTGGGTATCTGTCGCTGCAGGCCCTGATGCAGCTCGACGCCCGGCGCGCGGCTCGGGGGGGAGAGCCGGGCGTGAAATCCGCAGCCGGCGGGCCGTTGGCGGCGCGTCCCCCGCATCTGCCAACCCGGGCGAAGCGAATCATCTTCCTGTTCATGGAAGGGGCGATGTCGCAGATGGACACCTGGGAATACAAACCGAGGCTCCAGGAGAATGACGGCAAAGCCGGCCCCGGGGGGGGAAAGCTCGTCGCCTCGAAGTTCAAGTTCCAGCAGCATGGTCAAACCGGAACCTGGGTTTCAGAATTGTTTCCCCATGTTGCGAAGCATGTCGATAAATTCTGTTTTCTCCGGGGATTGCACACCGATACCCCCGCGCATCCCCAGGCGGTCATTCAGCTCCATACCGGCGCGTCCATCGCCTCGCTGACGCGGCCGTCGATGGGGGCGTGGCTGCTGTATGGATTAGGAACTGAGAACGACGATCTCCCCGGCTATATCACCATCAATCCGCCAGCGAACTTTGGGGGGACGATCAACTACGGCAGCGCGTTTCTCCCGGCACATTATCAGGGGACACGCATTGACGACACGGGGAATATGCCCGACTTGAAATCGGTCGTCGATCGTCGGCAGCAGCGTCGGCAGATCGACCTGATCCAGTCGTTGAATCGGAATTATCAGGCCACTCCGGGAGCCCCCGCGCAGCTCGACGCAGTCATCGAGAACTATGAGCTGGCATTTCGCATGCAGGGGAAGATTCCTGAACTGCTCGACATTTCCCGGGAGCCTCAGGCGGTTCGTGACGCCTATGGCGTGAAGCCGGGGGGGGAGGGGAGCTTTGCCCGGCAATGTCTGATGGCGCGCCGACTGAGTGAAGCCGGAGTCCGATTCGTCGAGATCTGCCAGGGGGGTTGGGACCATCACAGCAATTTGCACAAGGGGTTGATTCGCAATAGTGCAATGACCGATCAACCGATCGCGGCGTTATTGACCGACCTGGAACAACGCGGTCTACTGGACGAGACGCTGGTGCTGTTCGGGAGTGAATTTGGGCGGCAGCCGAGCGCTCAGGGGGAGGATGGTCGCGACCACAACATCACCGGCTATCCGATGATGCTGGCGGGCGCGGGCGTGAAGGCGGGATTCAACTACGGAGCCACCGATGAATTCGGGATCCGGGCGATTGATGGCCGAATGCACACGAACGACCTGCACGCGACGCTGCTGGCGTTGATGGGGCTGGAGCATACGCAGCTCACCTACCGGTATGCGGGGCGTGATTTTCGGCTCACCGACGTGGCGGGCAACGTGGTGAAAGAGATCTTCGCGTGACCGGCATCACTTCCCCCTTCGGAGGGGCGCGGGTAACGTCGTGTGCGACAACCCCGGCTGGCGCACTCGCCGGTCGGTGGCCATCTTGGGATGGCCAAACAACGGAAGCAAGTTCTTCAAGTTCAAAACAGACACTGGACTGCGTGATGATGCGCGCGTTTGACCGACTCTACCGACAACTCGCCTGGTTGCTGATTCTGGGAGGCGTTGTCGGCGTTTCTCACTCGACGTCTCTCCAGGCCGCGGACTGGCCCACGTTTCGTGGTGCCGACCGTAGCGGCGTATCGCCCGACAAGGGGCTGTTGCAGGAATGGCCGGCGGAGGGGCCGAAGCTGCTGTGGCAGACTGCGGGCGCAGGTCGGGGCTATTCGAGCCTGGCGATTGCCGGCGGGAAAATCTACACCCTGGGTGACAAGCCCTCGACTGCTGACGACGCCGACGAATACTTGGTAGCGTTCGACGTGGCGACTGGAAAGCAACTTTGGAAGTCAAAAACCGGCCCCGCGTGGAATTCCGGACAGCCGGCGTGGCAGAGTTCGCGCGGCACCCCGACGGTTGATGGCGACCGAGTCTACGCGGTGACTCCCCAGGGATTGCTGGTCTGCGTTGCCACCGCCGACGGCAAACAGGTCTGGAAAAAGAGCCTGAGTTCCGAACTGCAAGGGAAAAAAGCGGATGGCTGGGGCTACAGCGAATCGGTGCTGATCGACGGTGACCGCCTGATCTGCACCCCGGGGGGCGACAAAGCGACGGTGGTCGCGCTCAACAAGTTGACCGGCGAGGTTCTCTGGACGACGGTTCGCGAAGGGGATCGTGGCGCGGGACACAGTTCGATTGTGATCACTCAGGTGGGAGAGACCAAAGTCTACGTGCAGGCGACCGGCAGCGGTCCCCTGGGGATTCGCGCCAGTGATGGCAAACTGCTGTGGGCGGAAGAGATCGATCGCACGACCGCCGTAATTCCGACTCCGGTCGTGCGGGGAGATCTGGTCTACTTCGTTGCTGGCTACGGTCGCGGCGCGATGCTGCTCAAGCAGATTCCAGGTGCGAACGGCGAGATGAAAGTTGAGAAGCAGTACCCGCTGAAGCCCGCTCTGGGAAACAAGCATGGTGGTGTGGTGCTGATTGGTGACTACATCTACGGCGATTCGGACGACAAGGGAGTTCCCCATTGCGCCGACCTGTTGACCGGCGAAGTGAAATGGAACTCCCGCGGTTCGGGCAAGGGTTCTGCCGCCGTCACTGCGGCCGACGGTCGGCTCTACTTGCATTTCGCCGACGGAACGATGGCGCTCGTGAAGGCCGATCCAGCGGCGTACGCCGAAGTCGGTTCGTTCAAAGTTCCCGGGAGCGGCGACCGTCCGAGTTGGACCCAGCCCGTGATTCTTGACGGAAAGCTCTACATTCGTGAGCAGGACAGCCTGCTGTGCTACGACGTAAAGGCTCCATAGCAGTCGTCCAAGATCAATTCGACGAACTGTTCCTTCGTGCGGCCTTGATGGAGCTCTTTCAGGGTACGGCTCGCTGCCGATTCACAAACCCAGGGTGGGGCTCGCTCTGCTCGACCTACCCTGGGCTATGGGATCCAACCCGGTTGGGGTAACCCGAAAGCGACTTCGAGAGTGCAGAATGCGACCAAAGCCTCGCTCCGGATCTACCGGAAGTCGTTTTTTGCGGTTTGCCCGCACAACAGCCAGCAAAAGACGGAATCGTTCTTGGCCAGGTTCTAACTGAACCCGCCACAGGCATCCACTTCGCTGGTCGGCATTCCGCGTTCTGATGTTGTCGAGCGCTCAGCGGGCAAAGTCAATTACAATCGGTCGGTGATCGGACCCAATATCCCGGCCCACCTGCCGATTCACGACACCAACGTCTTCCGACACGAGCGCGTGATCGATGGCGATTCCAACAGGACTCAGTGGGGATCGCCACGTCGGTTGGTTGCCGAAACCCGCGCGAGAGTCCTTGAGGCCCGTTTCGTGGATGAAGTCGATGAAGGCCGGTGACCAGGAGGTCGTATTCAAATCTCCCGCCACGATGATGGGGCCGTTGACTCGCTTCACATGGCCAGCGAGGTGGGCAAGCTGGGAATTGCGCATGTTTGCCAATTTCGCAGACATTGGTGGAACCGGGTGCGAGCCAACGACTGTGATTTCGCGACCGTCGGGCAATTGGATACGTGCGAAGATCGCGGGATTGTGGTCGCTCAGCCACTCAATCCGCGAGTCCCGTAGCGGAAATCGACTGAGCATCCCGATTCCAAAGTTTCCCGTTTGCGGCTGGAGCTTTTGGTAGGGGTAATCGTCAGACAGACTGAACAGCACTTCAGCCCATCGCTCGTTGATTTCCAGCCCGACGACTACGTCTGGACGGGTCTCTTGAATGAAGTTCACGAGTTCCGCGTAGTTTTGGTTGTCGGCGTGTACATTGACCGAAACGAGCCGCCAATTTGATTCGGACTTGATCGGTACTGCCCAATAAAGGGGAAGCAATGTTGAACCAATCCCCAATCCCGTAATCAGGGCCAACATGCCACGTCGCCGGGCACCGCAGGCCAGCAAAACGACGCCGATGAAGACAAGGCTTGCCGAGTCGTGCGCCCGGAAATGCGTCAACAATTCGCAGATCCAGTGAAGCCTCGCGGCAAAACCAGCGAAGAATCCGAGTCCGACTCCGACCGCCGCCAGCGTGGCGAGATTCGCGACCACCACGCGCCACCCGGTACGAGCCGTCGGCTCTGAACCGGTCGATGTGACATGTGTGTCGACGGGGAGCGGCATTGGAGAGACTGTTGGCGGAAGCGCGGTGTGGTTCGTTGGACTCGGGCGGGTGGTTATAACAAAAAACACCCTCAGGGTATTCGAATCGCGAATCGCCTGAGGGTGTTAACGTTTTCCTGTTCCGGACACTCTCGCCGGAAAACCGGAGCGCTAGTATCGGTAGTGGTCTGGCTTGTACGGCCCCGCGACCGGGACGCCAAGGTAATCCGATTGCATCTTCGTGAGCTTGGTGAGCTTCACGCCGAGCTTGTCGAGGTGTAGCCGGGCGACTTCTTCGTCGAGGTGCTTGGGCAACACGTGGACACCCAGCGCGAAATCGGCCTTTTCGTCCCACAGCGCAATTTGGGCCAGAACCTGATTCGTGAAGCTGTTCGACATCACGAACGAGGGGTGCCCGGAGGCGCAACCGAGGTTCACCAGCCGGCCCTCGGCGAGGACGATGATCGCCTTGCCATTGGGGTAGACGAATTTGTCGACCTGGGGCTTGATGTTGACCTTCGTCACATCCTTGCGGCTCTTCAGGTAGGCCATGTCGATTTCAATATCGAAGTGGCCGATGTTGCAGACGATCACTTCGTTTTTCATCGCATCGAGATGCTCGGGGCGAATGATGTCGCAGCAGCCGGTCGTAGTGACGAAGATGTCGGCGGTGGCGGCGACTTCGTCCAGCGTTGTGACCTGGTAACCTTCCATGGCGGCCTGCAGGGCGTTGATGGGGTCGATTTCGGTGACGATGACGCGGGCACCGAAGTTCCGCAGCGCCGCGGCGCAACCCTTACCCACGTCGCCATAACCACAGACGACCGCGACCTTGCCCGCGACCATCACGTCGGTGGCGCGTTTGATTCCGTCGATCAGCGATTCCCGGCAGCCATACAGATTGTCGAACTTGCTCTTCGTGACCGAATCATTGACGTTGATCGCGGGGACGGCGAGCTTGCCTTCGCGGTGCATCTGGTACAGACGGTGGACCCCGGTCGTGGTCTCTTCCGAGATACCACGGATCCCCGCGAGCAATTCCGGGAATTTGTTGTGGACCATGACGGTGAGGTCACCGCCGTCGTCCAGAATCATGTTGAGCGGCTGTCCATCGGGCCAAAACAGCGTCTGCTCAATACACCAGTCGAATTCCTGCTCGTTCATCGCCTTCCAGGCGAAGACGGCGATATTCTTGGCGGCGATGGCCGCGGCGGCGTGGTCCTGCGTTGAGAAAATATTGCAGCTCGACCAGCGGACCGTGGCTCCCAGTTCGATCAGCGTTTCGATCAGGACGGCCGTCTGAATCGTCATGTGCAGGCAGCCGGCGATGCGGGCACCAGCCAGCGGCTTCAGCGGACCGTACTTCTTCCGCAATGACATCAGGCCGGGCATTTCGGTTTCGGCCAGCTCGATCTCTTTGCGGCCCCATTCCGCCAGCGAAAGATCCTTCACTTTGTAGGGGAGAGTCGAGACTTCAGCGGTGGCCATCGTGATTGAACCTTGGAGAGAGGAAAACGGGATGTTGGGTTTCGTGATTCGCCGACACGGCGATTCGAAAACTCATCCCAGTCGAAATCGGTTCCCAGCCCGAATTGCGTCCGGACCGGTGCGCGATTCGAAGCCGGAGATTGTAGTCTTCGCGACACAAATTGCACGTCCGAATTCACAAGCGATGTTGTGCGCTCTGCGATGCGACGCGTTGAGACAACTCCACAACCGCGAACACTGATCACAGTTTCACTGCACTATTTCTCAGCAGCGGTGCGACAGACATCGGCAGGTGCTGTCGAGAGAGCTTAGGGGGTCAGCCCGAAAATGTCGACAATTCGTTCCTCAAGTCCCCATTTTCAGCAAACTGGCTTCGGATTTGCTCAACCAGAAATCCGTCCGATTCCACGAGTCAATCCCGCACTGCTGAATGTCCTCACTCGCCATCTCACTTGAGCTCTTGGAAGCACACCAGGGTCACCCGGTCCAGTCCTGGGAATTCGCATCGGACGAGACGGTGGTAATCGGTCGGGCCCGCGAATCAAACGTTGTGATCGGAAACCCGTATGTTTCCCGGACACACGCGTGTCTTCGTGTGAATGACGGGCGCTGGGAACTTTCCTCAACCAGCAGTCATGGTGTGATTGTCGACGGACGTCGCCGGGATTTTGTCGTCATCTCCGATGGAACGGAGTTTCGCCTGGGGGGGCAAGGGCCGTGGATTCGCATTCGCTGGAAGACTTCCGAGTCGGATGAGGAGTCGCAGACGATCACGTTCGATCCGGTGAGGACCCCGCTCCTGGTCCTCGATCCCGACCAGCTTGCCGACGAGGTGGAAGAAATCACCGAGGGAGACTTTTTCGAACGATTGACCGAACTGGCCACCCGGCTCAAGAAGTCTTCCGATCCTTAGGAATCACCAGATCGTTGGCCGGCACCGGGTTTGTGAATCACAATCAGCCTGCCCGTCCGCTGGCACGCCTGACAGCACCCTCCGCACGCTCGCGGAATCACCAGAAACAAACTTTCGGAGACGCAGCGCTTGGCTCAGACTATCTCCATTCATTCGTATCGGGGCGGTACCGGCAAATCGAACACTTCCGCGAACCTCGCCGTTCTGCTGGCGCGTGCCGGAAACCGCGTTGGAGTTGTGGATACCGACATTCACTCCCCGGGAATCCATGTCGTGTTCGGACGCGCCCCCTCGAGCTTCCAGAGGTCGCTGAATGACTTTCTCTGGGGGCGTTGCCCGGTCGAAGAGGCGGCGTATGATGTCACAACCACGGCGATCGGTCAGGCGGCGGCTGAAGATGACCATGGTCCCCGCATCTTTCTCATTCCTTCGAGCATCAAGACAGGGGAGATCGCGCGGATTCTGCGTGAGGGCTACGATGTCGCGCGACTCAACGACGGATTCCGCGAACTGATTCGCGTGTTGCGTCTCGATTTTCTGCTGATCGACACCCACCCGGGAGTCAATGAAGAGACACTACTTTCCATCGCGATTTCTGACGCGTTCGTCCTTATCCTGCGGCCCGACCAGCAGGATTTCCAGGGGACCGCCGTCACGCTGGAACTCGCTCGAAAGCTCGATGTCCGCAAGATTCTCATCGTGATCAACAAGATTCCCCCCGCGATGGATCGGGAGCTGTTGCGTCAGCAGGTCGAAGACGCGTATCGGGCACCTGTCGTAGGGATGCTCCCCTTGAGCCACGAGATGGCGGAACTTGCCAGCGGAGGGCTGTTCGTTAATCGATTCCCACAACATCCACTGACACGCGAACTCTCGAACGTGGTGGCGGCCATCCAAGACGGGTCTGTCGGCTCAACGTGAAGGTCCCAGATCGCACCGCCGCGCCGCGCGGCGTAATTCCCGGAATCTCGTCATGAATATCGAACAATCCGACGAAGTCGACTTGTTGCTCGGTCGCATGAAGGCGGCCACGGCACCTCTGCGGACGACGCTTCGTGAAATCCACGACCGGCATCGCGGAGATCACCGGGGTGAGGTGGCGACCTACATTCCGGAACTCGCGAAAGCGAATCCCGATTGGTTTGGGATCTGCGTTGTCACCGCCAAGGGTGACACCTATGAAGTCGGCGACGTTCAGCAAACGTTCAGCATTCAATCGGTTTCCAAGCCGTTCCTGTTCGGGCTGGCTCTCGAAGACCATGGGCTGGACGCGGTCTTGCGCAAAGTCGGCGTTGAACCGACGGGCGAGGCGTTCAACGCGATCGTTCTGGACGAGGTCTCGAATCGCCCGTTCAACCCAATGGTGAACGCGGGGGCGATCGCCACCGCCGACCTGATCGCCGGCACCGACTACCCCGACCGCTTGAGTCGAATGCTCGCGATGTTCGGCCGCTATATCGGGCGGGAAGTGCATGTCGACAACAAAGTGTTTCTGTCCGAACGGATCACCGGCCATCGCAATCGAGCAATCGGTCATCTGATGCGGAACTTCGGAATGGTGGGCGACCGGTTCGAAGAATCGCTTGAACTGTATTTCCAGCAGTGTTCGCTTCTGGTGACGTGCCGGGATCTGGCGATGATGGGGGCCACCCTCGCTAGCGGCGGCGTCAACCCCCAGACGCGCGAGCGGGCTCTCGACGCGCGATATGTGAAATACCTGCAAAGCGTGATGCTGTCCTGCGGGATGTACGATTCCGCGGGCGAATGGGCATTTCGCGTGGGATTGCCGGCAAAAAGTGGTGTTTCCGGGGGGATCGTCGCCGTGGTCCCTGGCAAACTCGGGATCGGTGTCTTTTCCCCCCGCTTGGATGCCCGGGGGAATAGCGTCCGCGGCGTCGCCGTCTGTACGGAACTCTCCGAACGCTTTGGGTTGCACGCGTTTGAGTCGGGTGCCCCCCTGGAGTCACTGGAGCAACAGTTGGATCCTCGCGGGCGACGTTGACGCATTCCGGTGTTGCGGGGGCACGACGGAATCGCAAACCGATTGGGAACGAATTACACTCTCCCGGTCGCGTCAACGCCGGGATGGAAGGCCGTTCGCGTTGGTGATTCGCGTGCGGCGATTGTTCTTCGATTTCCGAACCGGTGCGCGATTCCGGTTTGATCGTCTTGGTCGCAGGATCGACCGGTAGGATTTGCTCATGTCAATTCGCCGAACATTGCCGGTCTGGGGGCTGCTCGTTGTTCTCTTCGCGTTGGCGGGTGTGGCACGGTCGCAAGACGCCGCCCCGGTGCGGGTGGGGATTCTGGGTTTGGACAATTATCAGGCCGTCGCCTACACCCAGCTCTTCAACGATGCCAACGCGACAGGGGATCTGAGGGGACTGCGCGTCGTGACGGCATACCCCGGAGTCGCCAGTGCCGACATTCAGGAGAGTGTCGACAGCCTGCCGAAATGGACGAAGGCGGTCACAGAGTTTCAGGTGAAACTGGTCGACAGTGTTGACGAGGTTCTTAAAAGTTGCGACGCCGTCATGATCATGCCGCTCGATGGACGCAAGCACCGCGAGC
>JAPLOC010001201.1 GCA_026692825.1 Planctomycetota bacterium
CGCGGTCGGTGCCCAACTGGGAACCTTCCTCTGGGGAACCGTGAAAATCACCGACAACGACTGATCCACCCGGTCGTCTGGTGAAAGAGTGACCGGCCTGCGATTCGTGGTGAAAACCGCGATTCGCAGGCCGGCTTTGTTTTACTCCTGGAAGCAGTACAGATTCTTCTTCCCGCGAATGATCAGTTTCCCGTCCACCGCCGCCGGGCTGGCGATCACTCCGTCGTCAATGTGGTTTGTCGCCAGCAGTTCGAACTCGGGGGAGGCGGCGAACACGAACACTGTGCCGTTTTCGGCCGGCGCGTAAATCTTGTTCCCCGCCATCAACGGCGAGGCGGAAACGGTCGCTTCCCCCAACCGTTTCGTCCAGACGGACGCTCCGGTTCTTGCCACGAAGCAGCCGGCGATTCCCGCGTCATTGATGAAATAGATGTGTTCACCACGAGTCAGCATGCACGGCACATACGGAAACAGTTTGTGAGTCTCCCAGGCCATATGCGTTGCGGTCACGTCCCCCTCACCTTCGAGTCGGACGGCGGCGACCTGTCGATCACCGGGGCCGTTGCCTCCAGTGAAAATGACCAGTCCGTCGATGACAATTGGCGAACCGACCGAACGCAACTGTTTGGTGTTGCTCTTCCAGTCCCACTTCCAGGTTTCGGTGCCGGTCTTCAAATCGTAGGTCGATGCTCCCGGCGTGCCGGCGATCAGAACCTCCAGCCCGGCCCCCGGCCGCTGGACGAGCAGCGGAGTCGAATAGTTGGCTTTGGTGGGTGTGCGGGGGGTCTTCCAGAGGACTTCGCCCGAATCGGCGTTCAGGGCCACGACTTCCGACAAACCGTCCTGGTCGTTCGACAGAATCACTTTGCCTTCAATCAGAATCGGGGAGTGGCCGGCACCGTGCTGGCTGCTGAATTTTCCCAGTTTGCGGACCCACAAAGGCTCGCCATCCACAGAAAATGCGTGGACCGAGAGTTCCTCACCATCCCAGAACGGCATCACGACCCGTTTGGCATCGGCCGTTCCCGAGCAGGAGGCGAAACTGCTTTTTTGATGGATCGGCGCGGCATGCCCGGCGACTTTGCGCGACCAGATTTCTTTCCCGTCCGCCAACGCCAGGCAACGGAGACGCCGCTCGCTGCCGTCGTCGGTCGTGGTCTGAAAGAAAATCCGCCCGTTCGATACAACGGGGGAAGAATTCCCCGCGCCGGCCGGGACTTTCCACAGCAGACGCTCCTGTTCGCCAAACGTGACGGGAATCGCGACCTCGTCGGCCACGCCGGTTCCGTTCGGACCGCGAAATCGCGTCCAGTCCCCCGCCAGTGAATCGGCCGACACAAACGCCACGCACAACGCCGCCTGGAGCCAGGTGGTCAGAGACTTTCGATTCACGGGACGACCTCTTCGCGCGGTTGGAAAATCGTGAGGGGCCGACTCGCGGGGAGAGTCTCCCTCGAACACACAAATCAGCCGATTGACATGGAAGGTTATAAACGACGGTTCGTTTGGGGGCGAGGGTGGAAGCGGTTGGCGGGAAGAACCAGGGCTTCCGAGTGTTGCGGCCCGGGCGGCGAATCGCCAGAATTCGCCTCGGTGCGACGCGCGTCGTTCACGCGTCCCCATGGTTCCCTGTCGGATTGAGATTCTGGAGTACGGATTGATGCGCGTCGTAACCTTCGGCGAAGTGATGCTGAGACTGGCTCCCGAGGAATTTCTGCGGTTGTCGCAGGTGTTACCTGGCCGGCTGGAGGCGACGTTTGGCGGTGGCGAAGTCAACGTGGCGGTTTCGGTGGCGCTGCAAGGGGGCCAGTCGGCGTACGCGACCGTGTTGCCCGACAACCCGATCACCGACTCTTTTGTGCAGGAAGTCCGCAAGCTGGGGGTCGATTCGAGTCTGATCCAGCGCAGCAAACAGGGGCGGTTTGGTGTGTACTTTGTCGAGACCGGGGCGAATCAGCGTGCCGGCACGGTGACTTACGACCGCGATCACAGTTGCATCTCGCTGGCGGGACCGGACGCATACAATTGGAACACAATCTTCGCCGGCGCGACGTGGTTTCACATCACCGGGATCACGCCGGCGATCAGTGCCAGCGCGGCGCAGGCGGCGCTCGAGGCGGTGAAACAGGCACAGGCCCGGAAAATCCCGGTTTCGTGCGATCTCAATTTCCGCAAGAAACTTTGGCGCTGGCAGGCGGGTAAATCACCGGTCGAACTGGCCCGGCAGACGATGCGCGAACTGGTGAAGTCGGTCGATCTGGTGATCGCGAATGAAGAGGATGCCGACATGTGCCTGGGAATTCAGGCTCCCGAAAGCAATGTCGAAGCGGGTGAGATTCATCTCGAAGGGTATGGACACGTCGCCCGCGAGATCGTGCGGCAGTTTCCCAACGTAAAACGGGTTGCCATCACCCTGCGGGAAAGTATTTCCGCGAGTCACAACAACTGGGGCGGACTTCTGTACGACGCCGCCAGCGATGCGGTTTATTGCGCCCCGACGAATGCCGCCGGCACCTACGAGCCGTTCGAGATTCACAACATTGTGGACCGGGTGGGAGCGGGGGATTCGTTCGCGGGGGGACTGATTTTCGCGTTGAACACCGCCGGCCTCGGTCAGCCAGCCACCGCCATTGCGTACGCGGTCGCCGCCAGTTGCCTCAAGCACAGCATCAAAGGCGATTTCAATTACGCGACGCGGTCCGAAATCGAAGGGTTGATGAAGGGAGGCGGGTCGGGGCGGGTGCAGCGATAGTCGAGCGGGGCTGGGGTGATGAAAAATAGCCCTTGTTCGGCACCGAAATCCAGGCCACAAATCCGCGAGACAATTCCCAGACTTTTCGCGTGGCCTGATTCTCGTCGAGTCCTCGCGTTCCACGTCGTGTGGTGCGCAGGACTCGGCCGTACGGGAGAGAAACGTGGATGATACCGAACGCGGCACCAATTGAGACTTTTCTCGCTCAAGACCCCTGTCCCTTTGTGGGGCAGGTGAATCAGATCTACGCTCAGGTGCGTGTCAGCACCGATCGCGCATGCTCCTATAAAACGCAGCGCAGACCCCCGGGAAGTTGTGCGCCACAAATCGCATCCCGATCGATTTCACGTTGTTGACCCGGTACCACTTCTCCGTGGCGGCAGACGTATCGGCCTCCGTATGATCACTCGACGATACCGCTTCGAGACAAATTCCGTCGTTGTCCGCATCTGTTCGTGCAGATGCTTTGTTCTCTTCCCTTCGATCTCTTCGCGTTTCCGCTCGAAAGCCCCCCCGGAATGTCGCAGGTCACGCCCACCGCCAAGAAGATCATTGGCAACATCGAAAAGGTTATAATCGGTAAACGGCAGGAGATTGTCCTGGCGCTGGTGGCATATTTCTGCGAGGGGCATATTCTGCTCGAGGATGTGCCGGGGGTCGCGAAAACGATGCTGGCCCGGGCGCTCGCGGCAAGTGTGGGCTGCACATTCAAACGCGTGCAATGCACTCCCGACCTGCTGCCCAACGACATCACCGGGGCCTCGATCTTCAATCCCAAGTCGACGGAGTTTGAATTCCGGCCGGGGCCGATTTTCGCGCAAATTGTCCTCGCCGACGAAATCAATCGCACGACCCCGCGAACGCAGGCGGCGCTGCTCGAAGCGATGGCCGAGCGGCATGTCACCGTCGATGGACAGACCTACCTGCTCGACGCTCCATTTTTGGTGATCGCGACGCAGAATCCTGTCGATCACGAGGGGACGTTTCCACTCCCAGAAGCGCAGCTTGACCGTTTCATGGTGCGGCTCTCACTCGGTTACCCTGCCGCCGAGGAAGAGGGCAGAATGCTCGACCTGCTGCGGAAGGGACATCCCATCGACACGCTCGACTCGGTGGTGACGGCCGACGAAGTGATCGCCTGTCAGCAGGCGATTCGCGATATCTACGTTGACCCCAAGGTCCGCGACTACATCGTGTCGATTGTGCGCAACACCCGTGACCACGACGACATCGCCCTGGGGGGGAGTCCCCGGGCGTCTATGGCGCTCTACCGGTGCGCCCAGGCGGTGGCGGCGATTCGAGGGAACGATTTCGTACTCCCCGACGACGTGAAGCGCATGGCACCCGCCGTTCTGTCGCATCGCATCATCATCCGCCCGGAAAGCCGGCTGCGCAAAGTGACTCCCGCGGCCGTCGTGACCGAAATCCTCACCGAGACGCCGGTTCCCACGTTGTCGAAAAGTGGTGCCTGATGCGCTGGGTTCTCGGTGCGATCGCGCTGCTGATCATTGGCTATGTATTCCAGTTGGGACTGCTGGTCTACGCGATGTACGCGCTGCTGGGAGTGATGCTGGTCAGCCGATTCTTCGCCCGCGAATGGATCGAGAATCTGTCGGCGGATCGCGAATGCAGCCGACTGTCGGCGGAGATCGGCGAAAAGGTCGCGGTGATCGTCAATGTGAGAAATCGCGGGACGTTTCGCGTCGCCTGGCTGATTCTCGAAGATTCCGTTTCCCGTGAAGCGCTGCAACAGCGACCACCCCGCATCGAAATCGACGGCAAGCGAACCGCCATTCTGCAGATCCCGCCTGGGGAACAGAAGTCACTGCTGTATCAGGTGCGGTTTCTGATGCGCGGTTACTACCAGATCGGACCGCTGTTGCTCGAAAGCGGCGATCTGTTTGGCCTCCACCGCCGATTCCGGGTCGATACCGAGCCTGTCTTCGTGCTGGTGTACCCGAAAGTCATTCCGTTGGAAGGATACAACATCGCATCGCGGCGTCCGATTGGCGAAGTGCGACTGACCCACCGGTTGTTTGAAGATCCCACCCGGATTTCCGGTGTCCGCGAGTATCAGAACGGCGATCCGTTGAACCGCGTCCATTGGCGGGCGACCGCACGCACGGGAAAACTTCACTGCAAAATGTATGAGCCGTCGTGCATCGCGGGGATGACATTGCTGCTCGACTTTCACCGGTCCGGCTATCCCGACCGGTTTGAACCGGTCCGGTCCGAGCTGGCGATCACGGCGGCCGCCTCGCTGGCGAACGCGGTTTACCAGATGGGGCAACAGATCGGACTGGTGACGAATGCCCGTGACGCCGCCGACCGGATTCGAACGGAAGGCTATCGGCAGGAATTTCGCACACGTGACATGGCGCGGGAGACGGCGTCGACGCAAACCCCAAGTGACCGGCTGCGACCGGTCATTGTGGAAACGCGTCGTGGGCCGGAACAGTTCCAAAGAATCCTTGAAGCACTGGCCCGGGCGGAGCTGACCGACGGGTTGACGGCGGCCCAATTGATTCTGGAAGCCTCCAGCCGGCTGCCGCGCGATGCGACCGTGGTCGCGTTGTTGCCCGAAGCGTCGGCGGAGACGGCGATCGCGCTCGGTTCGCTCCGCCGACGCGGGTACGCGGTCGTCGCGATTCTCCTTCGTCCAGATGACGATTTGGTGGCCGACGATGTCGGACGATTGATCGCCGCCGGCATCGAAGTCCGCCAGCTTGCCGAGGAGGCTGCGATTGGCGAGATGTGCGCGACTGTGGGAGTTCGGTGAGCGGCTACCTGACGCAGAGCCGCGCCTGTCAGAAATCGGGAGTTTGATACCGCTTCCTGACGGGCGCGGCTCGGATTCGCTGCCGCACTCACCCCGGGGGCCAGTCGAGTCCGCGACCGGCGAGCAGGTGGAGATGGAGGTGATCGACGGTCTGGCCACCGTCCCGGCCGCAGTTAATCACCACGCGATAGCCGGTTGGATCGAGTCCCAACTGGTTCGCGACTTTGCGAACCGTGGTGAGCAACCGGCCGAGCAGTTCCGAATCATCATCGGTGGCGTGCGCGAGGGACGGGATTTCCTTTCGCGGAATCACCAGAACATGCACGGGGGCCTGCGGTCGCACGTCGCGAAACGCCAGCGTGTACTCGTCCTGGTAAACAATGTCGGCGGGAATTTCGCCGTCGATGATCCGCTTGAAGATCGTCTTGTTGGCCATGGGTTTTGGTTGAGGGGAATGGGGGGAGTTGGGAATCGATGTCGCGCGGGACCGAAAACGACGTGTTTCCGCAGAGCCGCGCCGGTCAGAAAGCGGTATCCGTTAATCGCTTCCTGACGGGCGCGGCTCGGGTTCCGTTTCACCACCACCCGTCGCCAACCACGCCGCGACGCGAACCGCTTCCAGCATCCCGTCACCCCGGGCGAGTCCGCGCCAGGCGATGTCGAACGCGGTCCCGTGACTGGGGCTGGTTCGGACGATCGGCAGGCCCAGCGTGACGTTGACGGCTCGATTGAAGCCGACAAGTTTGAGTGCGATGTGCCCTTGGTCGTGGTACATCGCCACGACGCCGTCGAATTCTCCCTCCCAGGCCCGTTTCATCAACGTGTCCGCGGGCAAGGGGCCGACGACGTTCCATCCCTGGCTCATTCCGATCTCGACTGCCAGTCGGATCACTCGCGATTCTTCGTCGCCAAACAGCCCTCCCTCACCCGCATGCGGATTCAGGGCGCAAACCCCCAAGCGCGGCTCGGTCACGCGAATTCGTTTGAGAAAACTCCCCACCAGCCCAATCGTGTCGGCGATCCCCTGAATCGACAACAGATCGGGGACACTGCGTATCGACGTATGCAGGGTCACGTGTGCCACACCCAGTCCCGGTTCCGCCCCCCGAGGCAGGTACAGCATCATCGCGAATTCGCGAACCTGACACAGCTCAGCGAGAATCTCGGTATGCCCGGGATACGGGAGTCCCGCCAGATGCAACGATGCTTTGCTGAGCGGGGCTGTTGTGATGGCGTCGATCGCACCCGCTTGAGCGGCCCAGCAGGCCGCCTTCAGGTATTCATAAGCGGCTCGCCCCGCGCGGGGATCGTCCTTTCCCGCCGGTACTTCCGCCGCCTCGTTGTCTGCGGGATTCCAGCACGGCATCCGGTGGATACCCGACTCGCCCTCGGTGATGCTGTCCAGCTCTTCGACCGCCAGTTTCTTGTCAACCAGTGCCGCCGCCCTGGCCAGGACAATCGGATGCCCGACGACGACCGGGTCGCACCAGGCCAAGAGTTCGCTGGTCCAGGCGCGGGCGATCACCTCGGGACCGATCCCCGCGACATCCCCGAGCGTGAGGGCGATTCGGGGGCGCGAGGGCATCGACTCGGCTTCAGCACTCATGCCGACACCCACTTCTTCGGGAAACCTTCCAGCGACGAATCGGGGCCAGGTTTCCACAGAACGACTTCGTCAATTTTCCGGGCGAGCTCTGTGTCGAGCGTAGTCAACCCACGGACTTTGTGGGTCTGCAATTTGACGGTGACTTGCGCGTAGCCCAACGACAAATCGGGATGATGCCAGGCGGCTTCCGCGAGATACCCAATCGTGTTCGCCAGCAGCATCGTGTGCGACCAACCCGGGGTGTTGTACATCTTGCGCAACCAGCCATCGCGAACTTCCCAACCGGGAAGCGTGGTCAGTTCTCGCGCCAGTTCCTCGGAAGTCAAAAGCGTCATGACAGTCTGGTATCCAGTGGGGTGAAATCCGCAGAGACAACGTGAGCCGTATTGTAGTCTTCACACGGCCACCGGTTGGACGGAAGTCGGTTCGTCGCAGACCAGTGGCAGCCGTTGTGCCGGTTGCGACTTCAAATACACCAGAAACCCTACGCCCGCCGCCAGAAGGCCAAAACTGACCCATTGCGAAATCGTGAAGCGCGTTCCAAATTTTCCCGATTCGTCCCAACGCAGCAACTCAATCGTGAAGCGGTTGATGGAGTACAAAATCGCCGCCATGGCGACCACCTCGCCGTCCCGCCTGCGGTACGCGTGGAACGCCCACGTGACACAGGCGATCGCCAGCGAGCTGACCGCGTCATAGATCTGGGTGGGATGCAGGGGCAGGCTGCGAAGCGCCGAGCGATCGTCCGGCAGGAATCCCCGCACCACCTGCTCACTGTAGGGAGCGCTCTCCGGTGGAAAGGTGATCGCCCAGGGCAATTCACAATAATCACCGTAACAGCAACCATGCATCAGACAACCGATCCGTCCGAACAGCATTCCGACGAACACCATTGGGATCAACAGGTCGGCCATTGGCAACGCGTGGAGCCCCTTCTTTCGGCAAAAAAGCCAGAAGAACACTGGGGCCATCAACACGCCGCCATAAAATACAAGTCCACCGTCGGGCAGATTGACGACCTTGAGGACCCATTCCGTCAGCGAGTTCACGTTCGCGAACATCTTTTTATGGTATTGGACAACGTAGAACAGCCGCCCGCCAATCAAGCCGGTCACGAAGATCCAGATCGCGGCGTCCCAGGCGTATTCACCGGGAATTCCCCGTTGTTTCAGCCTCAACGACCCCAGCGACGACGCGGCCACATAGGCGAGGAACAACATCGTGCCAAACCCGTAAATGGGCAAGCTCTCTTTTGACGGAGCCCAGACAATCACCCCGGCGATGATGACCCAGACAACAAGTGTCGACGAATCGAATTCGCCGCGTTGACTTCGGCGATATTGTATCCAACCCCACCCGAGTCCCAGCAGCAGCCAGACCAGCAGGACCAGTCCAAATCCGAAGATCGGCACCGATCCCAGTGGTCCCAATTCCACCGAACCCCGCAGGGGAATGTCAAACAGGACCGAACGCATCGCGAAGCTCCATTTCGCCGGAGACCATCCGAATGTCAGCCATCAGGCTGGCAGATCAATCACGTCATTGTCGATTAGTCGCGTCTGTCCGACACGTGCTGCGACCAGTGCCACGACGGTGTGTTCGGCAGTACTCACTTCTTCCAGAGTATCCGGATCGACGAGAGTCGCGTAATCCGGCTCGACCAGTGGCGTTTCTTTCAGCAGCGCCCACATCCGCTGTCGGATCAGTTCGAAATCGCGCTCCCCTTGCGCCAGGTACTCATGGGCCAAGGTCAGGCTGCGATTCAGCGCGAGGGCCGAGCGGCGTTCATCGTGACTCAGGTAGACGTTGCGGCTCGAAAGCGCCAGGCCGTCCGGTTCGCGAACCGTCGGGCAGACGCGAATCCGAATCGGAATGTTGAGCTCCGCCACCATCTTGCGGATGATCGTCTGCTGCTGGTAGTCCTTTTGGCCGAAGAACGCGAGGTCGGCCGGCACCATTTGAAACAATTTGCAGACGACGGTGGTGACTCCGCGAAAATGGGTCGGGCGGAATTTCCCTTCCAGAATGTTCGAGAGTCCCTCGACGGTGACAAACGTCGAAAATCCACTGGGATAGATCGTTTCCACCCCCGGATGAAACACCAGGTCGGCCCCCGCCGCCGCACAGAGCTTTCGGTCGGCATCCAGCGGTCGCGGGTATTTCGCCAGATCTTCGTGGGGCGCGAACTGTGTCGGGTTGACAAAAATCGAAGCGACCACGAACCCGCAGTCCCGCTTGGCCGCCTCCATCAAACTGCGGTGCCCCGCGTGGAGCGCTCCCATCGTGGGCACGAACCCGACGCGCAACCCCCGCCTCTTCGCGGCGATGACCGCCTCGCGCACAGCGTCGACCGTTTCAACGACCGGCGCGAGCCGATCCTTCCTTGCTTCTTCCGACAACTCCTCACCTCGTGTTCGTACTCCGCCCGCCGCGTAGTATAACGGTCACGCGAAATGCCGGGGAGGGGGACTTCTTGGGAAGCACCAGTTTACTTCTTCCGGCGGACCCGCTGGCTGGTCGCGTTCATCATGTCGCCGCACGCCTTACGTGCCTCCGCTAGTCCGGCCGGTGTGATTTTCGCACCGCGGACATAGTCCAGCACAAATTTCTCGGCGGTCGCCAGTTCTTCACAGACCTGGGCCACTTCCGACGCGATGTCCAGCGGAATCCGCGTGACGCCGTTCAAATCGCCGTGGAGCAGATCGCCCGGGTAAACCGTGAGACCACCGACCGTCACCGGAACGTTGACCGCCAGGGTGTGACAATATCCGTGCGAGCAGATCGTCCCGGTGGTGAACGCGGGGAACTTGATCTTTTCGACCTGTTCCAAATCCCGCCCCGCACCCGACGTGATGATGCCCCGGGCACCAAACCCCTTGTAGACCGAACACATCACTTCGCCAAAGGTCGCCGACACGATCGGCACATCCAGATCCTGGTACACCATGACCGCCGGCCCGGGGAGCTGCGCGTACGATTCGACCTGCTGACTCATGCTGGCATAGACGTCGCCGCTGCGGGGAGGGGACATGCTGCGAAACGTTGACGTGACCGCGAAGCCGACCATGGGAGGCAGGTGCGGAAAGCACGCCTTGATTGAGTCATTCATGTAGCCGGCGTTCCGCGGCACAACGTCGAACAGCTCGATGGCGTTGCAGATCGTGGGCGTATCGTACTTGGCGAGTTCGGTCATGAGGTGGATTCAAGCGGAGGATGGTCAGGCTCGGACAATCAATTTCCGGTGTCGTACTGTACAGCCCGGGGGGCGATTCGAACAGCAAACCGTGATGCGATTGGTTAGAATTCCCGGACCTCCGTCCCCGCCCCAGGATTGTTCGCCATGTTGGAATCGCAACGCACTCGTCGAGAGTTTCTGGTCCAGTCGGCACTCGCCGGTACGATGTTGACGGCGGGGATCATTCCCGCCCGAAATTCCGAGGCGGCACCGCGACCCAATGCCGCCCCGGCCGCCCCCAAGATTCCGGTGATTGACACCCACACTCATTTTTACGATCCCACACGCCCCGAAGGTGTTCCCTGGCCCGGACGCGACGACAAACTGCTGTATCGACCGGTACTTCCTGCGGAATATCGGCGACTGACTGAGTCTCTGGGGGTGGTTGGTACGGTCGTGGTCGAGGCGAGTTCCCGGCTCGAAGACAATCAGTGGTTACTCGATCTGGCGAAACGCGAGTCGATCATTGTCGGTGTCGTGGGAAACCTGGAACCCGGTTCGGAGAAATTCGCAGAGAACCTCGACCGTTTCGCGGCCAACCCGCTGTACCGGGGAATCCGCATCGGCCATGGCCTGTTGAAGCAGCGACTGTCGGAGCAGCGGTTTCTGGACGACCTGCGTCGGTTTGCCAGCCTGGGGCTAACGCTCGATATCAACGGCGGCCCCGACATGCTCCCCGACATTGCCCGGCTCGCCACGAAACTTGAGAAGCTCAAGATTGTAGTGAATCATTTGGCCAACGTACGAATCGACGGCAAGGCCCCACCGACGGAATGGCAACAGGGGATGTCGGCGGCCGCTGCGGGGCCAAATGTGTGGTGCAAGGTCTCGGCACTGGTCGAAGGAGCCTCCCGTCCGGACGAACAGTCACCCTCGGAGCTGGGTTACTACCAGCCGGTCCTGGAGGTCGCCTGGGAAACGTTTGGTGAAGAACGTCTGGTTTACGGCAGCAACTGGCCGGTCAGCGCGCGGTTCGGATCGTACGCCTCGGTCCAAAAACTGGCTCTGGAGTTCGCACAAAAGCACGGGGCGGACGCGACCCGGCGCATTCTGCACGATAATGCGAAGACTGCGTATTCGAGAACCTAAGAACCTGTCCA
>JAPLOC010001202.1 GCA_026692825.1 Planctomycetota bacterium
CGAACAGCGCAGCGTCCGATACGCGGCGCAGCCATCCCGGTTCGAGTCGCGACCAGTATTCCAACCCGAACCCAGCCGCCAGTGTCAGGATTGGAAACCACAACAGGTAATACTGCGGAAACGTCGCCTTCACAACGACCAGCGATAGCGCGCACAACGTGGCGGCAATCACTACAAATTCACGGGCCGGCGCGGCACGCGGTTCGGTGGTTCCACTCGCGTCGGCAACGCACTCATCGGGCGGACTCAATCGCCCTCGAAAGGCCACGAAAAGTGCGAAGAGCGAGAAACCCCATACGAGAAAATCCGCGACGAGCGTGGGTCTCAGATGTTCCCACGTCGCGCTTCGCACCGACCAGCGAACCAACTGCGCGACGGTTGAATCGAATAAAGCCCCTCCTGCCCCGATCCAAGAGAATCCCAACCAGACAACACCCCAGAGTATTCCCACTCCCGCTGCCAGAGCCCAGACGTTCGCGGGAATCATCAACCGACCAGTCCGCCTCCAATGTGTCCAGATCGTAGCCGCCGTGATCGCCGCAATTGGAACAATCGCCTTTTGGGTAAACAATGTCGCCCCGCCGCCGGCCAGAGCGAGAATCATGAAACGGACCACGGCGCGACCGGGTGAATTTCGTTGGACCGCGGATGCGTCAACTCCCGCCACGGCGGCGTCCGTATCCCCGTGACATGGCAACAGCCAAAACAGGGCAACAGTCAACAAAAGTGTCGCGGGGACATCCGGGCGAAACTCAATCCCCTTCGCGAAGAAGACAGACGACATCAACAAGAGCAGCGTTACCAGCCACGAAACGCCCCCCAGCTTCAATCGCACACCAACGCGCCACACCACGAGAGCCGTGACCGTCGAACAGAGCCACATCACGCCCCGCAACAGCCAGAGGGCGTCCAGTGTTGGGCCGGCGATCCAAAATGCCGGTTGGGCCATCCAGTAGAGCGCCGGCCCGTGGTGTTCAAAAAAGTCCCGATACGGAACTTGACCAATCGAAACACAAAACGCGGCGTGCAGATGCTCCAGTTCGTCGGGGTCGATTCCCCGGCGGGTGATCGACACTCCCGCCGCGCACCAGACCAGCCCCGCCAACAGTGGCAGAATCACCGAACTCAATTGCAGCGGCGTTCGACTGCGGTTCGGCGTCATGCGGCTTCGTCCCCCCAAACCGAACTCAGGAAATCGTCCCCGGGTTTAACCGGCCAACCGGTCTGGTCTCGAATCGCCTGCCAACCCGGGCAGCCAGGTCGGCTCGACACCCCGTTCGCGGAACATCTGCACCAGGTGCTGGTGACAGGTCACGAACACCAGTTGCCGACCGCGGCTGGCGAACTCCAGCAGCAGATCGATCGCCGCCTCGGTCCGA
Source organism: Planctomycetota bacterium (assembly GCA_026692825.1). GTDB lineage: Bacteria > Planctomycetota > Planctomycetia > Planctomycetales > Planctomycetaceae > UBA10511. Next base: position 1,380 of record JAPLOC010001202.1, read on the forward strand.
GGCTGATCGAAATTCACGAAGACGTCATCCAGCAGCAACGGCAATTCCACTCCCGTGGCGGCCAGACGATCGATCACCGCCAGCCGCACCGCCAGATAGAGTTGCTCCCGCGCTCCCCGACTCAACGCTTCGACGGGATGCGAATTCCCCTCGTGATCCTCAACAATCAGCCGGCGTTCGGTGAGTGGCGTCCAAACCCGCTGATAGCGTTCGCACGTGAGGCGTTTGAGATAGACCGAAGCGGCCGCCAACGCGGCTGACTCCGTCGCTCCACAACCTGAGCCTGAAACTCCAAAACATCTCCGGCCAGCGAGATCGCCACCAGCGATTGAAAAGCGGCGCGGAGTTGCTGATCAATCCCCTGCAAGTCGAATCGCAGGTCGGCCGCAGTACAGTCGCTGACCAACTGCTCAATTTCAAGATCCGCTTCCGCCAACCGGTCGTGCGCTTGTGCCAACTCCAACTCGCGTCGACGCAGGTCGGTCGCGACCTCCAGCATCTCGCGCGGCGACAGTGATTCTTCGCTCGATTCCAGACTGTCACAGACGGCGGCGAGTTCGGGCGACTCACCTTTCAACAGTTCCAGTTCCGCCTGCGCCTCGGCCAACAATCGTGCCGCCGCGTCTCGTTCAGCGATCTTGGCGGCACAGGCCACGAATTCCGTCCGATCGGTCACTCCTGCCCGCATCCACAACGCCTGCCGCGCGGCGGATAGCGCCTGCAACCGTCGCTTGAGTTTTCGCAGTACGGTCCGCGATCGCTGGGCGTTCTTCCGCCGTTCGCGCAGTTCACGCTGATCTTCCTGCCCGACCGCCAGCAATTGCTTCCAGTCTTCAATCTGGTGGAGCGCTTCGAGTGCAGTCGGCTGCGGCGGCCCGCCACAACTGCTCGAGTGACTCGCAGCGCGAAGCGATTTCGTCTCGCGCCGCCAGTGACCGCCCGACCTGTCCCAATCCATTCCAGCCTTGAACCACTTCGTCCACCGACAGAGTGGGTTCCAGTCCCAGATTCCGCAGTTTCTCGAGCCAGGCATCCCGAGCCGACAGCAGTTCTTCCCGCGCCGCGCGAAACCGCTGCCGCAGTTTTCGCTGCTGTTGCTCCAGATGTTGCAGTTCCCGCTCCCGATTCGCCAGTTCCGAGAGTCGAGTGACCTCGGCCGCCGCGGCGCGGGTCGACGCGGTCGCCGCGTCGGTATCCGCGTCAGATTTCGCATCGTTCGCCTGCAACTCCCGGCGGACCGCGTGCAGTTCTCGCTCGACGGCGGCCCGCTGTTTGACATCCAACCCCGATCGGTGGGCACGGTCGGTTTCGTATTGCGACTTGAGTCCCCAGGCGATTCCGCCAAACGCCAATCCCATGAAGACGTAGATCAGGCCGGCGAGCGCACTGGTCGTGACACCCGCCACGAACCCCCAGCCCGCGATTACAATGCCCAGGAAAAAGAACAAGGCGACCGCCATCGACAACCATGCAGGTAGCGGCTGTCCCCGCTCGTCCCCGGCGGGACGACGCGTCAGTTCCTTGAGTTGATCCCGCAGTGTTGACTCCCGGGCCTTGAGCGCTGCGACCTGAGGTACCACATCGAGCTTTGATCGAGCCGAGTCGAGTGCCGCGTCAATCGATTCCGCCGGCAACCCGCTCCGACCATCCTCCACAGCCTCGCGCAGCTCGCAGGCACGAGAGTCGAGACGCCGCGAGATCTTTTTCAACCGGGCATGCCGCAGTCTGGCGCTCCGCAGCGCGGCCCCCAGTTGCGTCAGCTCGGCCCCCGTTTCCGCGGAATGGTCGAGTCCGCGCAACCCTTCGTCGCTCCAGTTCGCCGCGTAAACCTGCCGCAACGACTCCAGTTCCGCCGCGTGGTCGCGAAAACGCTGAGCGGCGATCGCCCGCTGACGGGCGACCTCGGCGAACCACTCTTTCTGCGCGACAAACCCCCGCAAAGCCGCCGCTTCAGCCTGTGAAAGTCCCGACCGCGATTCGAAGCCCAACGATTGCTTCAACCGAGCCTGATGACGTCGGGCTTTCGCGGTCAGCCGCTGTGTTCGCAGGTCGATCTCGCGTAACCGCTCCAGGCCCCGGTCTGGAAATTTAGCCACGGGTGAAAACGCATCCAGTTCGCGCCGACGCTGGCGCACCAGTTCCAGCGGTCCCCAAAGTTGATTACGCAATTCCTGCGATCGATGACGCCGGCGGAGGATCGCGACCTCAGCCTCCAGGTCGGCGACCCGCGACTGCAAACGGTCCCGCTCGGCGAAGCGTTCGGGCCGAATTTCCGAGTCGATGATTCTAAGACGCTCGATCGTCTGTCGACGTTCCGCCAGCAGGCTCTTCACGTCAGCTTCGAGCCGACCACGTTGCCCCATCCGAGAGCGGTCGATGCGCGACAGTTCGACGGCCGACAGAATCCGCCGCCCATCCGGCCCTTGCGCCGCATCGTAGATCTGGGCCGAAACTCGTTCCCCCGAAAGCGCGCTCAGTTCCTGAATCTCGTTCAGTCCAACGCAGAAAACTCCGTCCCAAAGCTCGGGTGACACCTCGGCCAGAAGTTCGCGCAGCCGTTGTGTTCCCGATACGTCGCCACTGGCCGCCCCTTCGATTTCGACCGCATCGAGATGGTGTTCAAGATCGGCGCGCCGCGACACCGCGAGCAATTCGTCGTGCGTCGACAACCAGACCGTACCCGCCGCCGTCGCCTCCGCAGAGAGCTTCTTCAGCGACTCGGGCGAGTACCCGAACAAGACTCCGCGGACGAATTCCAACAATGTGCTTTTGCCCGTCCCATTCGGGCCGTAAAGCACACTCAGGCCGTTCTCATTGAGCGGTAGTGTCAATTTTTGCCAGACACCAAACCGATCGATTTGCAGTTCCGCGAGTTTCATGCGTCGATCGCCTCCGTGCGTACGAGCCACTTCTGTCCCGCCGCCAGCGCCTCATTCGCGACGCGGACGGGAGACAACAACGCCACAGCATGTTCGAAATCAACTCGATCCAGTTCCAATCGCGACGCGACCGGGGAGGCCAGACTCGACACTCCATCGCGGCTGGAGCTGAATCGACTCGACAGCGACTTTTCAAATTCGTTCCACAGCGAGTCGTCCGAGGACGCCTCATCGTCCGCCGCCGGCAGGCTCAAAACGGACTGCGTCACCAAGTGGATTCCCTCGCGACGCGCCGCCGTGTCCACCCCGTCCATGAGCCGGTTTATGGCGGCGGATGTCATTTCGACCCGATCCGACCAGCCGGTCGCGATCAGATTCCAACGCACCAGACAGGTGGCGTCCCCGAATTCGGCGATGTGCTTTCGCACGACGCCCAGCATCTCTCGCTGCAATGATTCTGGCGTCGACTGGGCATTCAATTCGACGGCCCACTGCTCCCAGCAAAACGGGGCGACCGGCAGGTGTGTTAACACGGGTTCATCTCCCGCGTTCCACTCCACGAGGGTGCAGCCGCAGCTTCCACTCTCTTTCGGCGACAAGCCTTGCGCCGGCCCCGGAGAATGCACGGTATTGTTCCCGAGCATCAGCGTTCGCTGCGGACCGGGATGAACGGGGGCAATGTAGTCGAGGTGGGGATCGAATGGTGCGCCGCCGACAACTGAGAACGGCGTGTCGGACACCAGAAGACGGTCAACGGCACAGGAAATCCCAATCCCCATCCCCCGGAACGGCTCGACAGACGATTCTGGCACAGGGCGAATCGGATCCGCTTCGGAAGTCTCCATCGAATCGACCACCGTGCGCAACCGGGCGCGGCGTCCGTGCGGACCGCTCACAACCACCTCCTGTGGTCGTCCGCACGACAGAACAGAAACCCCCCGCGGCAGTTTCAGCCCGCACAGACCCTCTTCGAAATCGCCAAGATCATTGACAACGACGCATACGGGAATCCCCGCCGTCAGAAGTCGCTGGCATGCCTGCTGAAAAGCGTACGCCCCACGTACCGACCGGCCATCTTCGGGCCAGCAATCGACAGTAATCAGCAACAGGTCGACCGTGTGCGTGATGCAGGCGTCGACGACCCGCGAAAACGCGGTGAGGGTACAGTCGCGGAGCGACCGTCGGTCCAGACCATCCCACCGCCGCAGGCCACTCAACTGCTGGTCCAGACGCAGTTGAGAGGTGTGGATGAACCGAAAAGCTTCCATCATGGAACAGGATCCTTCCAGGCAACTCCATCGCCCCCAAGGGGCATGAGTCTACTGAATGCCCCAGGTTACGCAAACCCTAAAAACCCCAAAATCAATTTCTTGAGGGGAAATCTCCCTTGCGAGGGAAGGGGGCGGGAGATTCCCCGATATTTGCCAACGGCGAAGCGTTATCCCAGCAGGGGTTAACTCGATGATACCCCGCGCGGTCGGAAATCGGACGATTCTTTACGCGGCTCTATCAGAAAGTCTATGGAATTGTCTCAATCGGCCCCACAAAGCTCTTCCCCAAGCGGCCGCCGTAATTGCCCGCCGAGATTTTGACCAATCCGGGCGTCTCGACCGACACCGCGATCGCCGCCTGGGTGGCGGCGACAAGGGTTGGCAGGTCACGCCCATTGATGATGATCTCCATGATCGACGCTACACCGGCCGGCACACCCGATTGATCGCCCAGCTTGGCTCGCAGAGTCGGGCAGAATTTCTCGTAGGTGCTGGCGAACAAAAACTTGTACTTGCTCCCTGCCTTGGAACCGCTCGCCGCGATTCCGCCGGGAAAAGGTTGAATCACTACCGGAATTTTGGCCGCCGCCTCCGCCGCCCGTTCCGCCGCCAGAATCGCCGCGTCCTGGGTGCTGCCCAAGAACCAGAGATTGCCCCCCATCAGTCCGTCGCGAAATCCGAACCGGCGGTCGATGACAAACTCTCCCCCCAATGTTGGAATCACCCACACTTTGCGATCGTGCCGCACTTCGCGAACCTGCCAGCCGTCGCCGAAAAACGAGATCTTCCGGCCCAGTTTGAAATACGGATCGGTATCAAGCAGGTTGAAGCAGGCACAGGTCGCGCACGTCATCACGTTCTGACTGATGCGTACCAATAGGGATCTCTCCAGCGCGGGCTGGCGATCTTTGCGGAACCTTGGGACATGCACCTGAATGATCGCGCCGGGTCGACCGTCGGGCGTGGTGAAAGACTCGTCGCCACCGGGACCGACATAGCGATCGAGTCCCGCCTCGCAATCGCACAGAATCGTACTCGACGCGTTTCCCGTACACGCCGAGATCGCATGGTTGAGCCAGGTGCGATCGCGGGCCGTGATGAGAAACTCGGCATAAATGCTGCGAAACGCCTCGGCGTACGTGTCTTCGATCTCCGCTCTCTGCGTACTCACGACTTCCGCCCCTTGCCGGTGTAAACCGCCTTTTCGGTGATGATCTTGTCCATGAAGACGTCGTGCGCCTGGGTGGGAATCTCGGGGAACAACTGACATTCAAACGCCAGCGCCACAAGCGGCGCGTCGGGGCGGGCGTGTTCCAGCAGTTTGTCGTAGTAGCCCTTGCCGTGCCCCATGCGCGCCCCTTCTCGTGTGAACGCCACACCAGGAACCATCACAATGTCCAACGACTTCACGTCGACCTGCCGCTCGGGAAGCGAACGCAGCTCGGTCTTTGGCTCAAGGATTTTGTACATGCCAATGGCCAAGTCATCCATCGATTCCAGGCGGAACAATTCCAGTTCCCCCGCCTCATTGCACCAAGGGACGACAATTGTCTTGCCGTGCGCCAGCGCCGTGGCGAGGTCGTTCCGAGTGCGGACTTCCGTCCGAACGTCGACGTAGAACATCACGGTCTTCGCCGCGACGTATTCGGGGAGTGCCATGAACTTCGCACAAATCTCGCGGCTCAGTTCGTCTTTGTTCTCCTGGTCCTTGCGATTGGCGTGCGCCTGATCGCGAATCACCTTTTTGCGGGCCTGCATCTCGGTGAGTTGGGGAGGAGCGTCGGCCTGTGTCATGAGGGGTTCCATTTCAAAATCGGGTTACGGGCGGCACGAACGTCGTCGGGTCGGCTGACGGGAGTGGTGTGCGGGGCCAGACGCAGCGAGTCGGCCGGCTCTTTCAAAATCGCGCGAATCGCCTCAGCGAACGCGTCGAGCGTTTCTTTCGATTCGGTTTCGGTCGGCTCGATCATTAGCGCTTCCGCGACCACCAGCGGGAAATAGACTGTGGGAGCGTGGAACCCATAATCGAGCAGACGCTTGGCGATATCCATCGCCGTGATCCCCAGCGAATCCTTGATCGCTTTCGCCGACGCGACGAATTCGTGCATGCAGCGATCCCCCTGCGGGACGGGCAGCACATCCTTCAGTTTGGCGAGCAGGTAGTTGGCGTTCAGAACGGCGCACATTGCCAAAAAACGATCGGACGCGGCCGATCGACTTGTCGGGGTTGGAAAGCGCGTAGCGGATTGAGCCGGTTGCGTCCGTGGACTGAACAATGACCGGTCCGGGGAGGAACGGGGCCAAAAAGTCGCGGACGGCGATCGGTCCCGATCCCGGACCGCCGGCTCCGTGCGGTCCGGTGAAGGTCTTATGCACGTTGTAGTGCATCATGTCTCCGCCGAAATCGCCGGGACGGGTGATTCCGCAGATCGCGTTCATGTTCGCGCCATCAATGTACACCAGCCCCCCGACTGCATGGACCATGCGGGAGACTTCCGGAAGATCGCGTTCAAACATCCCCAGGGTGTTGGGGTTCGTGACCATGAAAACCGCCGTCCGCTCGTCGAGATTCTTCCTCAGCTCTTCGAGATCGACGAAGCCCTGCGGCGTACTCTTCAATTGCACGCACTCAAACCCGGCGAGCGCGGCACTCGCCGGATTGGTCCCATGGGCACTGTTGGGAAACAGCACCCGCGTCCGGGTTTCTCCCCGATCCCGAAAGTACGCGCTCGCGGTCAGCAGGGCGGCGAACTCGCCCTGGGCCCCCGCCGCCGGTTGCAACGAGACCGCAGGCAGGCCGGCGATTTCCCCCAGCATCTGCTGCATCGAAAACAGCAGCGACAACATTCCCTGGCTTGAATCTTCGGTCTGATGCGGGTGCAGATCGACAATCCCCGACAGCCCCGAGAGCCGTTCATGCCGTTTGGGGTTGTACTTCATCGTACAACTCCCCAGCGGATAGAAATGGGTGTCGACCGACATGTTCTTCGTCGAGAGATTCACGAAGTGCCGGATGACGTCGGGTTCCGAAAGTTCCGGCAGCTTTGGCGCGGTCGCCGCCCGGTATTTCACGGGAATCAGCTCATCGAGCGGAATGTCGGGAACGTCGGAACGCGGCAGAACTGCGGCCCGTCGTCCGGGGCTGGAAAGTTCGAAGAGCAGTTGAGTCGCCTGGGTGTTGCGCATGGTAATCGCGTAAATTGAGTCAGCCCCCGAGGGCGATAGCCAGACGGTCGATTTGCTGTTTGGTTCGCTTCTCGGTGACAGCGACCAGACAGCATTGGTCGGCGCGGTCGAGACCGGGAAACGTGTACTTACCCAGGGCCGGTCCCAGGTCGAACCCCGCCTGCCGGGCTTTCGTCAATACGCCGTCGACACCGTCCCGACAGCGGATCACGAACTCCTTGAAATACGGCGTCGCGAACGCGAGTTCGATTCCCGGAATCGCGGTCAGTCGCGAAGCGGCATAATGCGCTTTACGCACACACAGTTCCGCGACTTCTTTCAGGCCAGCCGGCCCCAGGAGCGACAGGTAAACCGTCGCGCGGAGAGCCATCAATCCCTGGTTGGTGCAGATGTTGCTGGTCGCTTTGTCGCGACGGATATGTTGTTCACGCGCCTGAAGATTCAGCACGTAGGTTCGGCGTCCCTCGCGATCGACGGTTTCGCCGATGAGTCGCCCCGGCATCCGCCGGACGAACTCTTCCCGGCAGGCCAGAATGCCGACATAGGGGCCACCATATTGCAGCGGAATCCCCAGTCCCTGGCCCTCCGCGACAGCGATGTCGGCACCATAGTCGCCGGGTCGCGAGAGCATTCCCAGCGAGATCGGATCGACACTGGCAATTGCCAACGCCCCGACCTTTCGGGCCGACTCGCACAACGCCTGGCACCCTTCGATCGCGCCAAAAAAGTTGGGGTTCTGAAAGACCAGGCACGCCGTCTGGTCGTCGAGCGTCTTCGCGACCAGCTCCAGGTCAGTGACTCCGTTCGGCGTCGGAATGGTGACGAGTTCGCAGCGAATCTGTTGCAGATAGGTTTGGCAGACCTGGCGGTACTCGGGATGAACGGACCCGAGGATGACCACTTTTTTATGGCGATCTGTAGCGCGCATCGCCATGAAAACTGCCTCGCTGACGGCGGTTCCCCCCTCGTAAAGGCTGGCGTTCGAAACGTCCAGTCCAGTGAGTTGGCAAATCAGCGACTGGTACTCAAAAAACGCCTGCAAGCTCCCCTGGCTCGCTTCGGCCTGGTACGGGGTGTACGCGGTGTAGAATTCACTGCGGGTCGCAATCGCGTCAATTGCCGCTGGTATGAAGTGGTCGTAGGCCCCGCCACCCAAAAAGCAGGTTCTGCCACCGTCGACCGTGTTCTGCGCCGCCAGCTCTCGCAGATGGGCCTCCAGCTCGAGTTCGGTCAGCGGGGGAGGAAGATCGAGTGGCCGCTGCAACTGCAATTCGCCCGGAATCTGGGCGAACAAGTCGGAGATCGACGTGACCCCGATGTCTCGCAGCATTTGCCGCTGTTGATCGGGGGTGTTGACGAGGTAGGCCACACGGAGTCTCCGCGCAGTGCGAGATGGGAGTGGGTTGGCTTTTGAGAGAGCAGGCGAACGGATGCCTGCGGGCCGGAACCCACCTGCAACGATCGTGACGGGATTATTTACCATTGGCGTTCGATTTTCAAATCAGATCACACAGACCGCGCGAGAGTGCCGAGAATTCCGCAGGCGATCCCGTGCCCGTTACGCTGTTCTTCGGCGTCTTGCCACTTCCAGTCACTTTCAAGATGATGTCCGGATGAACTCCCTTGATCCCGCGCATCCCCGTTTTGCTGACCTCCAGGCGCTGCGGCTTCTTCGCGACGCTCCCGAACTGATCGACCGCGTCACCGCCATGCGCCTGGGCGAAGAACTCGCCGCCCAGAAACAACTTCGACAAAGTTGGCCCGAAGAACTCGTCCGGGGTGCCTTCGCACTGGTCGACGCCCGTCGCCGCGGTGCCGCGAAATTCCGCCTCGCGAACCAGATGTGGTTTGAACGAAAGGGACTCGAACAATCGACCCCCGAACCGGTCGCGCGACACAAAGCGAAACGGTTCTCGGGTGAAGTCCTGGATCTCTGTTGCGGTATCGGCGGCGATGCGCTCGCCCAGGCGGAACGGTGCCAGGTGACGGCAGTCGATCTCGATCCCTGCGCCTGTTTACGCGCCGAATGGAATACCGAGGTGTACGGTGTCGCCCCCAATGTCTCCACGGTGTGCGGAGATGTCACTCAATTCGAACTCACGGGAAAATCGGTTCACCTCGATCCCGATCGGCGTCAGAGCGGCCAGAAGGCGGTTCGCATTGAAGACTATATTCCGGGACCAGATTTCATCACGCGGCTGATGGGAACCGCCCGGGGTGGTGCGGTGAAACTCAGTCCCGCGGCGAATTTTGTCGGGAGGTTTCCTGACGCCGAAATCGAATTGATCAGCCTGAACGGCGAATGCAAAGAGGCGACGGTGTGGTTTGGCGACTTGATGAACGCCGACCCGTGGCGTGCGACCGTTCTGCCGGCGGGGGAGTCACTGGCGGGAAATCCCCTGGAGCATGTCGCCGACTTGGCTGAACCGCGGGGCTACTTGTTCGACCCCGATCCGGCGGTCGTTCGCGCAGGACTGGTCGACTTGGCGGCAAACACACTGGGGCTGCGTCGCCTCGACACTCGGGAAGAATACCTTGTGGGAGATGCGCCCCTGGGGTCCCCGTTCGTTCAGGCGTTTGAGATTCTCGCCGTTCTGCCGAATAATCCCGCTGAGATTCGGGCGTATTTCCGCACGTCTCCATTCGGTCAGGTCGAAATCAAATGCCGCCACGTGCCGATTCAGGCGGAAGACGTTCGGCGCAAGCTGCCACTCTTGGGAAAACTCCCCGCGACGCTCGTCTATGCGAGAATCGCGGGGAGAACGAAAGCACTGGTATGTCGACGGGTTGTGTCGGGGGACGTGTTGTGTGACGTGGAGACGTAGCTCGGCGGAAAAACGCGAACCCGACTCCGAGCCGCGCCCGTCAGGAAGTGGTAACCGACGACCGCTTCCGAGACCCTTCGCGTGGAATGAATTTCACGCGATTCCCCTCAAGTGATTCGCCTGAGCCGGTTCCAAACACTCACTCTTTCGGGGCTTTCCACTGGAAGAAGTGAATTCGCTTCAGCGGCAAGGGAGCCGTGGGGCGCACGTTGCCATCCTGCCACGGAAACGTGTACGCCAGACACTTGCCGGTTGTCGCCTCGGCGATATAGATCACCCCCGAGGCGAGGTTGACCCCTCCCTGGTTGTTCAACTGACCGTTACCGGTCGCGACGGCATACTTTGGCTTCCCGCCCCCCGTGATTCCGAATTCTTTGGTGAGGTCGATCAGGTAGAACGACGTGAACTGTCCGGTCGCGCGATTAAGAACCGCACCCCGCAATTGTCCGGTGAGGAAGTCGAGGATGAACACGCCATCAATCGGGTCGGCTATGCCGGCAGCTTGGTTGCCGACCGTCACCGTGAAGATCGCGAAATCCTGGTCACGATCCGAGTTGGTGGCAAAGGCGGGTTCGTGCGGCCACATCCAGGCCATCGCCACACCGACAAACAGTCCGAAACAGATCCACAGCAGTCGGCTTTCGTTCGACTTTCGCATCAAAATGCTCCTCTCATCTCAATCGACGGCGAAGGGAAACGCGAATTCTGACGGTTCGCGGCGCGGGGAGAACCGTGAAACTCCCTACGAAGGAGAGTCGGCCGCATCCCGCCATCAGTGTAATCATGCCGGTTTGTTTGGACTAGATACGTTTTTCTGGGGAAATCGCCAGGATTTGTGACAGTTGAGAATGTTCCAGATGGGGATTATTCTGCTCTGAGATTACGCAAATCCCCAACCCGAGAGGCTCACCACGATGGCGACGAACGGAACACTGAACCGAAAACTGCGGATGGCTCTGGTCGGTGGGGGTCTGGGGGCTTTCATCGGTCGGGTCCATGTGACGGCCGCCGTCCTCGACAACTGCGCGGCACTGGTTGCAGGGGCGTTTTCGTCCGACCCGCAAAAATCCAAAGACTCGGCCCCCGATTACGACGTCCCCCTCAGTCGGGCGTACGGTTCGGTCACCGAGATGATCGAAAAGGAAAAGGCTCTGCCGGCCGATCAGCGGATCGATTTCGTCACCGTGGCGACACCGAATCACACGCATTTTCCGATCGCCAAGGCGGCCCTCGAAGCGGGCTTCAACGTCGTTTGCGACAAGCCGATGACGTTTGATCTCGCGCAGGCTGAAGAACTGCTGGAGCTGGTCAAGAAGACGGGAGCGGTCTTCGCGGTGAGCCACAACTACACCGGCTACCCGCTGGTTCGCCAGGCCCGTCAGATGATCCAGTCGGGCGAACTGGGCGAGATTCAGGCTGTCCGGTCCAACTACATTCAGGGCTGGCTCCGCAGCCGCCTGGAGTCGTCGGGTCAGAAACAAGCCGCTTGGCGGACCGATCCCACAAAGTCGGGAGCCGCCGGCTGTTTTGGTGACATCGGAACCCACGCCTACAACCTGGCCCGCTACATGACCGGATTGCTTCCGGAAAAGGTGTCGGCGAACCTCAAGGTTTTCGAACCGGGGCGGGCGCTCGACGACTATGGCCACGCCGTCATCCGCTTCACCAATGGAGCCTTGGGAACGGTCACCGCGAGTCAGATTTCTCATGGTCGCGAGAACGATTTGTTCATTGAAATCGACGGAACGAAGGGAGCGCTGGCGTGGCGGCAGGAAGAGCCGAACGTCATGACGTTCCGTCGGAACGGTCAGCCGCACGCGCTGTACACCCGCGACCCCAACGCTCCCTGGATGAACGACCTGGGCAAGGGGGCGTGCCGACTCCCGTCGGGCCACCCGGAGGCGTTTTTCGAGGCATTCGCGAACGTCTACCGGTTCGCGTATGACGACATGGCGAAACGGGCCGCGGGACAATCGGTGTCGTCCTTCGACACCATTTACCCGAACGTCGCGGATGGCGTGGATGGGATGAACTTCATTCAGCAATGTGTCGCCAGCAGCCAGCAGGATGGTGCGTGGTTGTCGCTGGCGCATCCCGCGCAACGCCGCTAAGGCTTGACCGAGCGGAATTTTCCTCACGCGGCTTCAAGACACCATTCAGGATCGCGCGATGTCCTCCGCCTCCCGCTGGATTGCCTGTTTTTCCGTTGCCATTCTGCTCCTGACGGCGACGAGCGCCAGCTCACAGGCCGGCCGTGGTGGCGGAGGATTCCGTGGAGGTGCCGGTGGTGGTGGGTTTCGAGGAGGAGGGGGCTTTGGTGGCGGGGCGGGGATGCGCCCGTCGGGGATGGGATCGACTCCGTCGGGCGGCGGGTTTCGGCCTGCAGGGGGATTGGCCCCGTCCCCATCCCGATCACCGAACTTCCAACGTTCGACCATGGGCAACTCATTCAGCGGGGGAGTTCGCTTCGATGGAACCGCACCGCGCGCAGGAGTCGGCCAAGGAACCGCGTTGGGCGGCAATCGATTCCAGGGAACGGACGTAAACGCCCGGCTGAATGCCAGCGGAATTCGCGTCAACCCACGCGGTGACTGGTATCACGGCGCTTGGCATGGCAACTGGAACGTGGCGGCGAATCACGTCTGGAGTGACCACCCCGGCGCGCTGATCGCCGGAACCGCGCTCTGGGGCCGGTACCGAATCGCCAATCGATTCGGCTATTACGGTGGTTACCTGAATCCGTACGTGACGGTTGGCGACGACGGAGGTGGAGTTGTGTCGTACGCCGATCCTCTCGGGGACGTTTCATCGGACAGCGCTTCGTCCGACGCGTCTGGACCGCCGGCCGGTGACGAAATTCCGGACGACGCGGCACTTCTGCCCTCTGCGCCTGCACCGGGCGAGCCGGAGTTTGAAGCGGCACGGAATGCATTTCTTTCAGGAGACTTTGATGCCGCCCTCACACAAGTCAACGAGGCGCTGAAATCACTGCCAAACGACGCGGCGGTTCACGAATTCCGGTCTCTGGTGCTGTTCGCGCAGGGAAAGTACCGCGACGCCTCGGCAGGAGTCTACGCCGTCCTGGCGGTTGGGCCAGGTTGGGATTGGACGACTCTCGTCGGGCTGTACCCCTCGGTCAGCGTCTATACTGGTCAATTGCGCGCGCTCGAAACCTGGATGAAACAGAATGTCCAACTCCCCGAGGGGCACTTCCTGCTGGCGTACCATTACCTGACACAGGGACACAACGACGCGGCGTTGCGGCAATTCAAACAAACCCTCGAACTGACACCGAACGATGCCGTCGTCAAGCAGTACATCGCGATGCTTGAAGGGACCGATACTCCCGCTGGCGTGACACCTTCCACCCCCGCAACCGCCGACTCCCAGACCCCTGCGGTCGTCATCGCTCCAGAACAGATTCAGGGGGAGTGGAAGGCGGACGGAACCCGGGGGGAGGAATACCACCTGACCCTGACCGCCGACAGCCTCTTTCAGTGGACCTACGCAAGGGCCGGGAAGAGCGAAACCGTGAAAGGGAGCTATTCGCTGGACGGAGATTCGCTGGCGCTGCAACCCACCGGGGGTGGTGTGATGCTCGCCCGGATCACGTCTCCTTCCGATGACGCGTTCCACTTCACGATGGTGGGGGGAACGGACAACGATCCGGGGTTGGATTTCCGAAAGTAGGCCACTGGTCGAGTCAATTTCCAAACCGAACGCCGAGCGCTTCCATATCACGCCGCGCCTGTTCCAGGCCATTCTTGACCCAGATCAGGTCGCAGCCGCAGGTCGTCCAAAGCGCGCCGCGGTCGATCAGTTCTTTCACCCGCGCCGGGGTGCCGGCTGTCGTTCCCCAAGCCTTTCCATGACGGTCGGCGGCGGCCTTGATCTTGTTCAGCGCTTCATCGATCAACGGGTGTTGAAACTGACCAGGAATGCCCGCGAGAATCGAAAAGTCGGCGGGGCCGAGCATGATCACATCGACCCCCTCGACGGCGGCGATCTCGTCGACATGTTCCAGCGCCTTGGGATCTTCGATCTGAATGACGATCCAGGTTTCTTCGTTGGCCTGCTTGATGTACTCCTGAAAATCCATTCGGCAGTAAGGCATGTCGGGGTTACCGCCGTCGAAACCCCGCGTTCCCAAGGGGGCGAACTTGCTCCACCGCACCACCTCACGGGCTTCATCGGCGTTGTCGCACCGGGGATACAGAATGCCATGCGCTCCGGACTCCAAGAGTCGCGCCATCCGCATGAATTCCCCTTTGGCGGGGCGGGCCATGATGTCGGCCGAACCGACCCGGGCGGCGCGCATCAGGCTCCAGGCGGTCTCGACGCTGGTGGCGTGGTGTTCGAGATCCATCCAGATGTAGTCGAACCCCACGAGACTCGTCAGTTCGTACACCGTGGGATCGGTGAAATGCAACGCGACCCCCAGAACCGGTTCCTTACGACGCAGTTTGGCTTTGACGAGACTTTTGCGCATGGAATTCGCTCAATCGGATGGAGTGGGAGAGGAGAGAAGCGGGGTGGTGTTGACGGGGTGATGTCTTCAGAGGGACGGCGCAGTTCAATCGATCCGCAACCGCATCCAACGGATGACGTGCAGGCTTTCTTCAACGCACCAGAACAGCGCCAGAATGTCTCCGTCGGGGAGTTGAATGGCGCTGGGGTAGCCGAATTTTAGCGAACTGAGTTCGTCACTTGAATTGGTGCGCCCCAACAAGCCCGATTTTGGACCTTGCCACACCACCGCTTCACACTCACGAATCCAGCGCGGTCCCTCGATCCGAGCCAGCTCGGCCCACAACCCCGGACGATCCAGCCGACGATAGAGGCACAGCACCCGACCATCCGCCAGCGCCGTCAACTTGGCGGTCTCTCCCTGCAAGCCGTTGTCGACCGGCGGCATGAACCTCTGGCCGTCTTCCGCGACCGTGAAGCGACTGCTGAGACTCACATCCTGGCGCTCGTCAAATCGCCAAAGCGTCGCGGCCAGTTGGCCACCCGCGAGTTCCGCCAACCCGACTTCCCACGTGATGATTCCGCGCTGGTATTCGTTGGAAATCGGAATGTAGTCGGGCCACGTGACGCCGCGATCGTGCGAGACCAGCGCGATCGCCTGCATTCCATTCGGGGCCGACCCATCCCACCCCTTCCAGGTCGACGTGGGGGCCAGCCACCGGCCGTCGGTCAATTCGACAATGCGATGGCAGATTTCAAACGATGGTCCCGCAATGGGGGGATCGATCCGACGTGGAGCCGACCACGTCCACCCGCTGGTCTGACTGTGAATCAG
>JAPLOC010001203.1:0-7925 GCA_026692825.1 Planctomycetota bacterium
CATGGCGTTCGACGCCGCGGGCCGGCTCTATGTCACTCAGTCGATTGAATACCCGTGGCCCGCGACCGAAGGGACGCCTCGGGACACAATCCGCGTGATCACCGATACCGACGGCGACGGCGTTCCTGACACCGTCTCGAAGTTCGCCACGGGCCTCAACATTCCGATCGGCGTGCTGCCGCTCGCGGGCAACAGCGTGTTGGCGTACAACATTCCCCGCATCGAGCGCTTCACCGATGCCAACGCCGATGGAGTCGCCGACTCGCGGGAGTCGATGTTCAACACGTTTGGCTTCGACGACACGCACGGGATGGCGAGTTCGTTCAATTGGTGGCTCGACGGCTGGGTCTACGGTTGCCACGGATTTCGGAACAATTCCAAAGTCGCGGGCAAAGACGACGAAGCGATCACCATGAATTCGGGGAACACCTACCGCTTCCGCCCCGACGGTTCCCACATCGAATACTACACCCACGGGCAGGTCAATCCGTTTGGAATGGCGTTTGATCCTCTGGGTAACGTCTACACCGCCGACTGCCACTCGCGGCCGATCTACATGCTCCTGCGGGGGGCGTATTACCCCAGCTTTGGCAAGCCGCACGATGGCTTGGGGTACGGTCCGGAAATGATCAAACACAGTCATGGCTCGACGGGAATTTGTGGGCTGGTCGTCTACGACGCGACGCAGTTTCCCGACGCGTACCGCAACACGGTTTTCATAGGCAACCCGGTGACCGGGCGCATCAATCACGACCAGCTCAAGCCGACCGGTTCGACCTATGACGCCGTCGAACAGCCCGACTTTGTCTCGTGCGAAGACCTGTGGTTTCGGCCGGTCGATATCAAGCTGGCCCCCGATGGCTCGATGTACGTCGCCGACTTTTACAACTGCATCATCGGACACTACGAAGTCGATCTGCACCACCCGCGTCGCGATCGTACGAAGGGGCGGATCTGGCGGATTGTTTACACGGGGGACAAAGCGCGCGCGACAAAGAAGTCGGCGGACCTGACCAAAGCGTCCGCGGCCGACCTGGTCGCAGCTCTTGGAAACGACAATATCGTCGTCCGCACGCTTGCCACGCATCAGGCGGTCGAACGGCTTGATACGGCCGGTCTCGATTTGGTGCGACAGGGAATCGCCACGGGCAATCCCAACGCTCGCGTCCATAGTCTGTGGGTACTGGAACGGCGCGGTGCGCTCTCCCCCGGGCTGATCGAACGGCTCTCCAACGATCCCGACCGGATGGTTCGTGTCCATCTGGTGAAGGGGGTGACGGCGATGACCTGGAAAGAGGACGCCGGCAAGTTGCGGTCGTTGCTGATTCGGATGTTGGAAGACAAAGACGCCTTCGTGCGTCGGGCGGCAGCCGATGGCCTGGGTCAGCACCCGGCGGCGGAGAATGTCGAACCGCTGCTGGCGTTGTGGAAGGGGTCCGATCCCGCCGACACCCATCTGGTCCACACCACGCGGATCGCGCTGCGGGACAGTCTGCAGTCGCTCGAATCGCTGGAGACTGTGACCGCGAAGTCGCACGACAATACCGAGACTTACCGCCGACTCGCCGACGTAACAGTCGCCGTCCCGACAGCGGCTGGAGGAATCTTCCTGCAAACGTTTCTCGCCAGCCCGGCCGCCGAGGCCGGGCGGGTTCCCGAATATCTGGCACATGCCGCCCGTTATGTTCCCGAAGCAAATTTGACGCCGGTTGTGGAAAACGCCGTCGCCTGGAAGTCGAAGCTCGATGACGGGCAGCAGGTGGCGGCTTTGCGCGGGATTCAGCAGGCGTTGCAGTCGCGAAAACTGCCGTTGTCCGAGTCGCTGGTCGCCTGGAGCGGCGAGTTGGCGACCAAACTGCTCGCGAGCAAGAACGACGACGTGTTGCGGATCGCGGCTGATCTGGCCCGGGATTTCCGCGTCTCCACCGCGACCGGCCGACTGGCGGAACTCGTTGCCGAGACAAACCGGAATGTCGGCGTCCGGCAACAGGCGATCGACGCGCTCAACGCCCTCGATTCGAAACAGGCCTCGGTCATTCTGGAAAAGGTGATTGGCACCGGCATCGAAGCCCTTCCGTTGAGACAACGGGCGGCTGACCTGCTGGGGAGTCAGGGGACACCCGAGTCCCGCCAGGCACTCTTGCGGCTGTTGCCCGAAGTGCCCGACCCGGTTGGTGTGGCGATCTCTCGATCCCTGACAAACGGCAAAGAAGGGGCGGCCGCGCTGCTCGACGCGATTGCCACTGGCAAAGCGTCATCGCGACTGATCCAGGACATCATCGTCGGTGAACGTGTACGCGGCCACAACGATGAAACGCTGGTCCGGAAAATGGACGAACTCCTCGCGGATCTCCCGAGTGAAGACGACCGGGTCAAACAGCTCGTCGCGGCCCGCCGCGAGAGTTTCGGCAAGTCGAACAGCTCAGCCGACAAGGGAGTGCTGGTGTTTCAAAAGATCTGCGCGAATTGCCATCGCGTCGAAGGAAAGGGAGCCAAAATCGGACCCGATCTTGACGGCATCGGGAACCGGGGGCTGGAACGGCTCTTGGAAGACGTGCTGCTCCCGAGCCGAAACGTTGACCAGGCGTTTCGCACGACCGTACTGGAACTCAAGAGCGGCAAGACGACCAACGGCCTGTTCGCCCGGAACGACGGAAATTCCCTCGTTCTCGTGAACGAACAGGGAAAAGAGTTCCTGATCGCCGAGGACGATATCGTCGAACGAAAGACGCTGCGCGTCTCCCCGATGCCGGCGAATATCGCGGAACAGTTGGGGGAGGAGGATTTTCACCACCTGGTGAAATATCTGCTGACACTGAACGTGAAGCCGAAAGAGGGGGCGAAGTAACAGCCACGCAGAATTCGGTGCAGCTTGGCTACTGCCAGCGACAACCGAAACGCTTTGATACACCGGACATTTGGATGATTCTTGCCAGGTCGCGTCCCCGTCTCGGCGCGCCGCGACGCCGCTCCTCCGGATCAAATAGCGACACCGAAACCGACTTTCTCTTCGGAATTGGTTTCGTGAAAGAGTGACCTGGAGATTGGCGTGGGTCGAATCACGAAACCGCCTGCAATCGCCAGTCCCCACAAACGCCATTGGACACTGAACCCATGCCTCCAAAATCCCAGGGGGGGCAGAGGGGGACAGAGTCCCCCCAGCGTTCGCACTACGACTTGATCGAGTTTTTTGCCTCAATGTCCTGACGGCCAATGTAGCGGCACGAACTATTGCCGCGCCCAACACGCTGCACAATTGCTATCCAAAGTACGCCGGTGCATTCCCCGGCTTCCACTTGATATTGCAGCCAATGCTCGGCTTCTGAGTCGCTGCCGGTTCTTTTCCCGCCAAGACCGCGTCCACCGCCCGCTTGAGATCGTCGCCGGTCACCGGGGTTCCGTTTCCGGGCCGGCTGTCATCGTACTGGCCGCGGTATCGCAGCTTCCCTTCGCGATCGAAGACGTAGAAATCGGGAGTGCAGGCCGCCTGATACGCCTGGGCGACCTGCTGTGATTCGTCATACAGATACGGGAACGTGTAGCCGGCGTCGCGGGCCTCGGTCACCATTTTCGCCGGCGCGTCGTCGGGATACCCCGCCGCGTCGTTGCTGCTGATCGCGACGATTGAAACTCCCTTCGCCTGGTATTCCGTCCCAAACGCAGCGATCGCCGATCGCAGGTGTTTGACGTACGGACAGTGGTTGCAAATGAACATCACCACGAGGGCGGGGGCGTTCCGCACGTCAGCGAGCGAAACGGTCTTTCCCGAAACATCTGGAAGACGAAAATCGGGAGCGGATGTTCCCAGTGGGAGCATTGTCGAGGGGGTCAGAGCCATCGGGCGAATTCCGGGTGATAGTGAGATGTGCGGGAGTCGGGATGTTAACGGCTGCGCCGACGATTTCAAAACGATCGCAATGGCAACGTAGCATTTGGGACGCGGCGAAGAGGCAAGCCCGGTGGGAGTCGCTTGCGCAGGGCGTGCGATCTTGGCGTGAAAGGGTGTCAGTCGACGCGAACTCGCACTCTCACAACGCCAAGCCCACGCGACACCTGTGCAGACGCCCTCAAGTCACTCGAATCGTTTCTTACTCGGGGACGACCCCCGTTTTGGCTTCGCCTCTTCGCCGCGATTCCCGCACCGATACCGCACGATCACCGACCTACTGCGCGACCGGTCGCCGCTGCAGCAGCTTTGCCCGCAATGCGGTGATGACTTCGGGCGGAACGAACTTTTCAAGTGGCTCGGTTGCCAGCCCTTCTCCCAGCAGCGCGACCTGCTTCACCAGCGAACTTGAGATGTGCGAACATCCCTCGCTCGACATCAGAAACACGGTTTCGATTTCCGGTCCCAGGGCACGGTTCGCCAGCGTCATCGTGAACTCGGCCTCAATGTCGGTCAGCGTTCACACGCGACGTTGACATTGGGAAACGGCTTGACGACCGCCTCAATGATCTCCACCCGCTCCTGCGGCGTGAATAGCGGCGACTTTCCGGGGTTGATGCCGATTCCAACCGTCAATTTGTCAAACATCCGCGCTCCGCGGCGGATGATGTCATAATGCCCGAGCGACAGGGGATCAAAACTCCCCGTGTAGACGGCGTGGCGGGTACTTAACCGGGTGTTTGTGGTATCCATGGGGCGACATTCCAATTGGGGGAACTGGGCAGCAGCATCGCAGGTGGGTCAAGACTAGGCGAAATGGTGGGGTTGGGCCACTGGGGCGAATTGGTAATCGGACAGGGAGCTTACGCTCCCCGCTCGCCTTGGCGAGGTGATACGAAAACAGCCAGCCGCGCTCTTGGCGCGTCTGGCTGTTCTGTGTTGTTGTCCTGTCAAGAGTCCCGACGGGGGACGACTACTTGGCGCGCATCGCGTCCGACAGAATGTGCGAGGTGCTGGGACGCATAATGCGGGGATCGACTTCTTCCCCCTTTAAGAGCGTCTCGCGAACCTGTTTTCCCGAAATCGAGATCGGCTTCTCGTCCTTGTGGTTTTCGGTCAGATCGACCCGACCGATCGACTCGTAGAACGCGGCGAAACCGACCTTCACCGGCTGGATCTTCAAATCGCCGCCGAGCTTGCCGAAGATCTCCTGGGCGTCGAAGTCACCCCAGATGGCGGTCCCATCTTTGTAGGGGGCGTCGGCGTGCTTGCGACCGAATCACCGCTTCCTTGGGGCCTCCGTAGAACATCTTGATGTCGAGTCCCAGCAGAATCACCCGGTCGGGAACGCTTTCGTTCCGCGGTCCCCAGAGGGACTGGTCGCTGTCGCCATCGCCCAGCGAGCGGTTGGTGATCAGCGCCTCGTAGGTCTTCATCCGGATCTCGGCGTTGACGTCGTCCCCCTTCACTTCGCCAATCAACGGATTGAGGCAGGCACCGGCATTATGCCCGGCCCGCAAGAGGGTTTCGAGTCCATAGACCAAGGCGTATTCGTGAGCCCGGTGCAACGGATTGCGGGTCTGGAACGCGACGACCCGATTCCAGCCCTTCGACGCCAGCAACGCCCGCACATCTTTGGGAGTGAGAACGTACTTACCAAAATTGGGGTTTTTCGGCTGAGGCAGCACCCAGATTTCGCCGCCAACGAGGTGCGTCTTGTCAGCGTCATTCACCAGCACCATGTCGGCACCGGGATGCTCGGTCCGCTCGGTGAGGTAGACGCTCTTCAGATACCGCGGCTTGTCCCAGGCGAAAACATCGGAAATGTCGAGCGTCGCGACAATTTCCCCAGCCGGGTTCGTCAGTGCGACCTTCTGGCCCACTTTCAGCGTCTTCGCGACCGCTTCGGTGACTGGCAGAGAGAGGGGGATTGTCCAGGCGTACTTTTTCCCGCCCCGTTCAATGCAGGCATGGTCGAGAACCTGATTGTATTCCGCGCTCCCCATTGGCCCGGTGAGCGGACTCAACGTGCCATCGGCCCAACGATAGACTGATGAGAGATCCGCTGCGGACACTGGGACTTTGACCAACCCGGCCGCTTCCGCGAGGAAACCGGCGGTCTTGTCGGCGGGTACAGTACGATTGACAGGTTCGGCGAGGCCGCCATGAGGTGGAACAAGCGACGACATTCAGAGACTTCCGACAGAGACAGGGAGAACGACCGGCGAGAACAACAAACCGCCAGACCGGCCACATCATGTCAGCGAAGATGTTCCGTCGGCGACGGATTTCGGTGATGGTGTGGGGAACGTAGGGTAATCGTGCCGACATTGTCAAGAACATTACGCGACTCCGATCGGAATCCCAAAAATGGAACATCGCTGGATCTGGCCCTTTGAGCTGGAGGAACAAATTGGTGCTGGTGCCATGGGAGTGGTCTATCGCGCGCGATTTGTAAAGAACGACCGCCGGGTCGCGCTCAAGCTGCTGCCAGCGGAGATCGCCGCAGATCCGATACTGGCTGCTCGTTTTCAGCGGGAAATGGAGGTGTTAAAGGATCTCAAGCACCCCAATATCGTGCATTCTTTTGGCGGATTGTGCGAGGGGAAGCAATGGTTCTATGCGATGGAGTTGATCGATGGGGGGACCGTCGAAAAATTGATTCAATCGTCGGGAAGAATCCGGTGGCAGGACGCGATTCCATTGGCACTGCAAACCTGCGCCGCCCTGGAACATGCCCACACCCACGGAATCGTGCATCGCGACGTCAAGCCCGGCAACCTCTTGCTCACCCGCTCGGGGAAGCTCAAGCTGGGCGATTTTGGCCTGGCGACCATGGTGGCCGAGTCGAGACTCACGGCGGCGGGCAAAACAGTCGGTTCGCTGCACTACATGGCCCCCGAGCAGATCACTGGAAAATCGCCGGTTTCACCCCGAACCGATCTCTACGCATTCGGCTGCACCCTGTTTGAGATGCTCGCGGGCAAGCCCCCGTTCGCCGGCACTGCCGTCGGTGAAATCCTCCAGAAGCACCTGAAATCCCCCGCTCCTTTGATCTCCGAGATCGTGTTGGATTGTCCCGACGTGCTGGCCCGGGTCGTCGCGAAGTTGCTGGCGAAGAAGCCCGACGACCGTTACCAGTCGGCGGCGGAGGTCGCTGCGGATCTGGGGGAACTGGAACTGGGAATTGTGGTCAAGCCCTCTCGGGGATCGCTGGTTGTCCCCAAGTCCTCGGCGAAAACCGTCGCCACCCCCGAGGCCAGCGAAAGCGAGCAGACGACGAGCGGTGGAAGTCCAAAGAATTGGCAAAGTCGGGCGGGTTGGGGGGTTGCGGGACTGGTCGCAATCCTATTCGCGATTCGAGAATGGAATCGATCGTCGCATCAGTCCATCGGACCCGACGTCCGCACGGGCCTGCAGTCGGCGACTCCCGAAGTCCGTCAATTCGCGATTCGCATCCTCACGCCCGACGCCGTTGCCGAGGGGCGAATTCCGGATGACATCAACCGCTTGTTGAGCGATTCCAGTCCCCTGGTCCGTGCCGAGGCCGCGCACGCGATTTCCCGAATCGCACCAGACGACGCCTCGGTCCAGGGGACTCTCACCCGCATGCTGAACTCAGACGAAGATCCCAAGGTGCGAGAAACCGCCCGCGAAGCGCTCTCCAATCCGCCGGAACGCCCCAGAACTCGCGCGTTGGTTTACGTGGTCAGTCTCTTGGCTGCACTGCTCGGCGGGTTGGCAATCTGGCGCGGGCCGCGATGGATTCGATACATACTGGCGCAGGTTCCGGCGGACAAATAGTCAAGCATTTCGCGACGGACGGCCCGCTTGCGGGGTTGCGCCAGCCCCGAGTGCGTCGAGTGACGGAGTACGCACAGCGGGTCGCGCACCCGGAAAGTGAGGGGCTACTTCAGCAGCCCCGCCACCTCGGCTGGCGTGAACTTTCGCTTCAGTCGCGCGCCGAGTTGCGAGACAACCCGGGCCGCCGCGTGCGACGCCAGGTGGCCCGCCTGTTTCCAGCTCAGGCCGTTCGTGA
>JAPLOC010001203.1:7947-9162 GCA_026692825.1 Planctomycetota bacterium
AACAGGGCACCGGCATACATGTCACCTGCCCCGGTCGTGTCAATCGGGTCGGCCGCGGCCCCTTCGATCGGTAACACCTGCCCCTGGTGCATCAAAATAGATCCGTCGGCTCCCAGTGTGAGGGCGACGTTTTCCGCGTGCCGGTGAATTTCGACGGCGCATTCGACCGGGTCATGTTTTCCGGTCAACGCACGCGCCTCTTCCAGGTTGCAAAACAGCAGGTCGACCGGGCCTTCGATCAGACTCCAGAATTCGTCCCGGAAATTTGCAATCAAAAATGGATCAGACACGGTGAACGCGACTTTCACTCCGTTCTTTTTCGCCAGTTCCATCGTCCGCAAAGCGGCACTCCGCGTCGGTTCACCCGCGAATAGATACCCCTCGACATAGACGTACTTCGCGTTGCGAATCTCGGCTTCGCGAATGTCGTCGGGAGAGAGTGTCGCTGAGACCCCCAGGTGGGTCAGCATGGTCCGTTGGGCATCTGGCGAGATCAAAATTACCGACGTTCCCGTCTCGCCAGCGACCGGAGCCACTTCAATCGCGACCCCCAATTCCCGCATGTCGTTCAGGAAGAAGTGCCCCAGTTCGTTGACTCCCACTTTGCCCGCGTATGCCGCTTTGCCTCCGAAGTCGGCCACCGCCATGATCGTATTCGCCGCCGATCCGCCAGCACATCGCGAAAACGGGACTCCCTCCAGCGCGGCCAGAACGCGGCGTTGTGTCGGTTCATCGACGAGGGTCATGATGCCGCGATGAAATCCCAGGTCGGCGATCACCTGATCGGGAACCTGGGCCTGAATATCGACGAGAGAATTGCCAACGCCGTAGACGTCGTAGGTCATGGAAGTGCGAGATTCTGTGGAGAACTTCAAGGGGTTGATCGATTGGCGGGGAGTGTAACGATTCGTCGGTGGAACCGGCACGTTGACATCCCAGGACAGCGGACTACGATACGTAGGCAGTCGTCCACGAACACAGACAGCGCAGCAGCGCGAATTGCCATGACCCAGATTGAAGCCGCCCGTCGCGGGGAAGTCACCCCGCAGATGGAATTTGTCGCCCTCCGAGAAAACCTTTCCGCGGAACTGATCCGCGATGAGGTCGCCGCCGGGCGGATGGTGATTCCCGCCAACAAGGTTCACGTCCAGAAAAGCCTGGAACCGATGGCAATCGGCATTGCATCGCGATGCAAGATCAACGCCAATATCGGGA
>JAPLOC010001204.1 GCA_026692825.1 Planctomycetota bacterium
TCCCCCACCCAGCCGGCGGCGACCCAGATGTTGCCGTCGATGTCGGCCCGGATCCCGTCGGCGAAGCCGGCGACCGACTTGCCGTCCAGTAACATCTCCATCGACACGAACTGTTTCCCCTTACTGAGCTTCACCCCGTCGATTACGTCGAACACCTGGATGTTCTTGGGGGCCTCGGGGTAATGCGACGCTCCGGTGTCGGCGATGTACACCTTCTTGTAGTCGGGCGAAAAGCAGAGCCCGTTCGGCTTGAACAGTTCGTCGGTCACCTTCGTGACTTTGCCGTTCTTGTCGATGCGGTACACCGCCTCTTTCAGCTCGAGCGTTCCCTTGTTTCCTTCGTAGTTCATCAGACTGCCGTAGCCCGGGTCGGTGAACCAGACGCTGCCGTCGGGATGGACCGCGCCGTCGTTGGGGGCGTTGAACGGCTTGCCTTCGAACTTGTCGGCCAGGACGGCGATCTTGCCGGTGTGTTCGTAACGCACGACCCGGCGATTGCCATGTTCAAACGAAATCTGCCGGCCTTCGAGGTCAAACGTGTTGCCGTTCGAATTGCCAGCGGGCTGGTGGATGATGCTCACGTGCCCATCTTCGTTCAGCCAGCGAAGCTGCACATCGTTGGGGATGTCGCTCCAGACCAGGTACCGACCACCGCCGCACCATGCGGTCCCCTCGGCCCACATCATGCCGGTGTGCAGCCGGACGATGGGGGTGTTTCCGATCTTGATCTTCTCGAATCGCTTGTCGAGCGCGATGACGTCCGGTTCGGGGTAGCGGGCAGGGCCGGCCCCGGGTTCGTAGGCGGTGGCGGGCCTGCCATGGCGGTCGACGGCGAGCGCGGTCGACGCGATGCCGGCGGCGGCAGCGGCCAGAAAGCCCCGGCGGCCGAAGGCGGGTGTGGACTGGGGACGGCTGGCGAACTGGGCGGCGATCTTCTCGGGAAACAGCATGGGGGCTCGAACCTCTGGAGAAACGGAAAAGAGGGACGCAATTCCGCTTGGTTGTAGCAGCCGACCGGGGGGAACGCCACGAATCGGCGGATCCGATTTCCCGGTTGGAACTCTGCGCGGTCGCAGTGAGTCGGGTCTCTGACCCGTCCGGCGGTAACACTGGCATTTGCACCCGAACTGGAATTTCGCAAACCAGACCCTATCATCGCGGCATGCCTCAATTCGCCGTCGTTCTCCCCGCCGCTGGGAAAAGCTCTCGCTTCAAACTTCAGCCGCGCAAGAAACCGTTCATCGAACTCCAGAGTCGGGCCGTCTGGTTGCGGGCCGCCGACCATTTTCAGAACCGCCCGGACGTCGCGCAGACCATCGTGGTTGTCTCGCCCGACGATCTCGACTGGTTCAAGACCGAATTCGCCCACGACATCGCGGCCATGCGTATCGACGTCGCTGTTGGCGGTGCCGAGCGGGCCGATTCGGTCGGAAACGCGCTGGCACTCGTCAAACCCGAGATTGACCTGATCGCAGTTCACGACGCGGCCCGCCCGATCCTTGCATCGGCATGGATTGACCGGGTCTTCGCGGCGGCGATCCGGGACGGGGCGGCGATTTTGGCGACGCCGATCACCAGCACGATAAAACGGGCGACGGCAGGGGGAAAAGTCGCCGAGACGGTCCCCCGCATCGGCCTGTGGGCCGCGCAAACCCCGCAGGTGTTCCGGAAACAGCTTTTGATCGACGCGTACGCCGGCCGGGGAAAGATGGAACCGACTGACGAGGCGCAGCTCATCGAATCGTTCGGCCACCCGGTGACACTGGTCGAAGGTTCCCCCCTCAACATCAAAATCACCGCGGACGACGACTTTCATTTCGCGGACATTCTGGTCGCCAGAGGGCTCGGGCAACCGTCGACATAGTCGTTGAGGTTGCTGGCACCGTAGCTGGGGGGACTCTGTCCCCCCAGACCCCCCTGGGATTTTCAAAGGCATGGGTCCGATGTCCAATGGGCGGAAAAAACGGCGGTCACCGCTACAGACGTGCGACGTCCGGATTGACCCCTCGGTTGCTGCACGGTGGGGAATTGCTTGCTCCAAACCAATCAGGTTATTTCCGCAACATCACCCACGCCGTCGGCCCGACGACCAGCGCGGTTCCCACAAGCGTCCACGCGCCAATCGGCTGTCCCCACAACACAACGTCGCACGCCATCCCAAACGCGACTTGAACCAGTCCCACGACGGCGACCCGGGCGGGGGAACCATGGGTAAATGCCAGGGTGAGCAGGAATTGTCCGATCGTGGCTGACAATCCGACCCCCGCCAGAAGCAGCACCGAAATCGGGTCGGCGAGTCCATCCAGTGCGATCGAGTGATCGAACACCGCCAGTGCACCCAGTGCGGTCAGCAGAGAGACCAGTGAGAAATGGGCGACGATCGCGCGGGGATCGATCTGCTTCAGCCGATGCAGGCCGATCATCGCGAACCCGCTCATCAACGAACTGCACAAGGCGGCAATTGATGCGTATCCGGTTCCCTCTCCCTCGGGCTGTTCGATCAGCACGACTCCCGTGACGCCAATTGCGGCGGCGAGCCAGACATCGAGCGAGGGGGCTTTCCCCAAGAACGGCCAGGAAAGGACGGCGACCCAGATCGGGTACAGGTTCGTGAGTGTCAGTACCTGGGAGATGGGCAGGTGCGTGAACGCGAAGAATGCCCCCATCATACTGAGACTGCCGGCAATGCTGCGCATCCACAAATTCCACGGACCAAACAGCACCAGCTTCGCTTTGGCGGAGAGCGCCATGCCGGTCGCCAATAGCAGAGGGATCGCCGCCCGGGCGATCATTGCCACCTGCCAGTCGCACCGACTGCGAAGCCCGTGGGCGCACGCTCCCATGACTGTAAAGGCGACGGCACCCGCCAGCATGGCCAAGTAGGGGGCCAGGTTGCGGACCGGTCGATCGAGAGCGGGCTGAGACACGAGGAACAGAGCCGACGCTCTCAAGCAATGTCGGATCGAGGGAGTGGGACGACTCGAATCACCAACCGGGCGAACCGGCCGGCGTCAGCCGCCGATAAATTCGAGCCAAAAACCTGTCGGTACTCACTGGCGGGTTCTCCTTGGTGACGCGACCGGCGAGTATAGCCCGATCGCCACGAAAATTCAGTCCTGCGGGAACCCGCATCAATTCAATAGGGTCGTGCTACTGGAGCTGGAACGTATTCGGGACGGTATCGCATGTCTGACCGCTGCCATCGCCCCGAACGATGATCTTCAGTGATTGCCCGAACAACCCGCTTGCAGCCTCTGGTTAGGCTCAGTATACTGTCTGTTTCCCCCATTTCTGTGCGGCAATTGCGCCCGGGGGGAGTGGTTCTTCGAATTGCCCTGTGGCGAGGCCCGAATTGGCCTTGTCGGCGGTGTGGTTCGCGAAGCGGGACGACCGCACGGCGAAGGAGTGATGAAGTCGAATGTCTGTGATGGGAAAAATCGCCGCCAAGCGGCGTGCTGAACACGGCACCCGAGCCTGTATGCGTCTGCGCGAACAAGCTCGTGTCCCTGGCAATATCTACGGCCACAAGCAAGCCCCCGAACCGGTGACGGTGGCTGCCGCTGACCTGTTGAACATCATCAAGTCGGGTTCGCGGGTGCTGGAAGTTGACGTCGAAGGCAAGACCGAGACCGCGATCGTTCGCGAGATTCAGTGGGACACGTTCGGCCGGCATTTGAGGCACGTCGATCTCCTGCGAGTCGACCCGAACGAAAAACTGACGGTCGAAGTGAAAGTCGAACTCAAGGGAACCGCCCCCGGAATGCTCAGCGGCGGGATCCTCGACCATGAGATGCGCACGCTGACGCTGGAATGCCTGGCGATCCAGATTCCCGACAGCGTGCCCGTCAAGATTGGCGCGATGGAGATCGGGCATGCGATTCACGTTCGCGAACTCGAACTTCCCCCCAACACCCGCTGTCTGAACCACGCCGACGACGTCGTGGTGCAGATTTTGGTCCGCGGAGCGGCTCCGGAACTTCCCACCGGGAACGAAACCCCCGCTCAGCCGGAAGTCATCAAGAAGGCACCCAAAGAGGGTGGCGAAGACGCGGCCGACGCCAAGAAGAAGTAGTCGAGCTGTTGCAACATGTTTCCTGGCAGCCGCGTTCCTTTGAACGCGGCTGTCGGCTTTTTGTCACGGCGGTTCCCTTCCATGAAAGTACTCGTTGGCCTGGGAAATCCCGGAAAAAAGTACGAAGGAACCCGGCACAACGTCGGGTTTGACCTTCTCGCCGAGATGGGCAAGCGCTGGTCCGCGCCACGACCGAAAGAAAAATTCGAGGCGCTGCTGGCCGAGGTTCTCGTCGGATCGGAACGGCTGCTGCTGCTCGCGCCGCAGACCTTTATGAACGCCAGCGGGCACAGCGTTCGCCAGGTCATGGACTTTTACCAGCTCGCGCCGGCCGACTTTCTGGTTGCGTGCGACGATATGAACCTGCCGCTGGGGAAGATCCGCCTTCGGACCGGGGGTTCCTCGGGCGGTCAAAAGGGCTTGCAGAACATTCTGCAGCATCTGAAAACCGAAAACGTGCCCCGACTGCGCATTGGTGTGGGGCGGCCGCAAGGAGAGAAGTCGACTGTCGACTACGTGCTGGAACGATTCCACAAAGTGGAACTCGAAACAGTCGATTCCTCGGTGACGGCGGCGGCGAACGCGGTCGAGTGCTGGTTGAAGGAGGGGCTGGCGTCGGCGATGAACAAGTTCAACGCGGAACCGAAGTCGCCGTAAGAACCTGTGTTTTCTCAAACCACAAAATGGATCTTGGACGGGCGCTAAGTGGAATTCAGCCTGTGCTGACTTGGCCGCGAAGATCGTCAAAATAGAATTCCACGCGGATTTTGGCGGATCCCGGTAAAGACCGGTACTCACAAGGCCATCTGGCGACAGACAGACGCCCAACGGAACCACTCACTGCGAACGCACCCTCGCTGCCGGTTCCACTGAAGTGAGAATCCGCCATGTGGAGAATTGGTCCCGGCCCCCGGGCTGGAATTCGAGTGTTGTGTGCCGCCCTGGGATCGGCAGCATTTGCCTATGTCATGCTCCGCCCCCCGGAAGCGGTCGAAGGAGCGGCACCCAAAGTGATCGCCCGTGCCCCCTACACGGTCCTCGGGTACAATGACCTGGGAATGCACTGCATGAACCAGGACTTCTCGGAGATGTGCATGTTTCGAAGGGAATCACCTGCGTGAATTGCCATGGCGACATGAAGGCGGTTGGAAACTCCACCTGGCGGCCCTGGGTCGACGAACCGTCGTGCAAGCAGTGTCATCAGACTCGCAAGCCCAAGTTTGAGCTTGAAGAGCCGGGCAATTTGTTCAAGGAATCCAAAGGACATGGCGGAGTGCATTGCGCAGCGTGTCATGGCCCGCAGCACGCGACCGGGCCGGCTGTCACACCGGCCGACAACGCACAGGCGATTCTGCAGCAAGGCTCCGCGGGAGTGATCCGCGACGGCACGGTATGTCATTCGAAGCAGCCGAGCGAACCGTTCTTTCACAAGCGAGACGACTGACGTTCGAACGCGGCCCCCGCCGCCAACGGCGTCCGATGGGCGCGACCGCCAAGTGGGCGACATCCACTTGGCGGTCCGCTTTTTTTCTATTTCCCGCTTGATATCCCAATTCAATCGAGAATAACGACCACGCGGAATGTCGCGAAACTGCCGGGGCATCCGGTAAACACCCTCTCGGAAAATGGGCAATCTGGAAAAGATGTGATGGCAAGCCCTTGAATCGCGGGTCATACTATCTGGACCATGAGCACACCTCCTCAGACTGCCACCGCCAGCCAGCGCCGGAATACTTCGCAGTTCGTCGGGTTCGAACTGGACGGTCAGGCGTACGCGTTTCGTATCGATCAGATTCAGGAAATCGTGATTCTGAATCAGGTGACGAAAACTCCGCAGGTTCCCGACTTTGTCGAAGGAGTCGCCAATCTGCGGGGATCGATCATTCCGATCATCAACCTCCGCAAGCTGTTTCGGCTGACCCCTAAACCATCCGACGGAAACACGCGGACGATTGTCGTCAACGTCGGTGAACGAACGATGGGCTGCACGGTCGATCTGGTTTCGCAGGTCATCCGGATTCCGGAAGAGAACATTCAGTCGGCTCCGGAAACGGTCACGGGCAATGGCGCGCATTACATCTCGGGCTTTGCCCGCGTCGATGGCAAATTGCTGATTCTGCTCGACATTGACCAGTTGCTCGACCCGCGCAAACTCGAACAGGTCAATCAGGCCGCGGCGCTTGATCTCGCCAAACCGGGCTGATCCCGGCTCGCTTCTCTCACGATTCGATTTCCACACCCCGCGCTATTCACCCGGATTCCGTACCATGGTCGACCCTATCGCCCGCGCCAACGTCAAGCAGCCTGCGAAGAAACCCGCCGCCTCCCGTGCCAGTTCCGCCGCCGCCGACCGCGCCGCCATCATCGACGCGCTCAGCCGGTCGCAGGCGATGATCGAATTCCAGATGGATGGCACAGTCCTGAGCGCCAACGACAATTTTCTGCATGTGATGGGCTATTCGCTTGATGAGGTGGTTGGCAAGCACCACAGTCTGTTCGTTGACGAGGCGACCCGGCAATCCGCCGCCTACCGCGAGTTCTGGAGCAACCTCAATCGAGGGGAATTCCAGGAAGGGGAATTCCGGCGGGTCGCCCGTGGCGGTCGCGAGGTCTGGCTTCAGGCGA
>JAPLOC010001205.1:0-3131 GCA_026692825.1 Planctomycetota bacterium
ATCAAGTCGGGTGGCGGTGGTGGTGGCGGATCGACCCCCGGTGGTGGCGGTGGTGGCGACACGAAAGACGCCGCCCTGGCGCTCATCGGGCGTGGATTCAACGAGAAGGAAGTGCGCGAGGATCGCGGCGTTCCGCAGACGTCGGGAGAATCGGGCCCCGTGTTGCCCGAAGAATTCCGCGCCGGCCTCGACGAGTACTTCAACAAACTCGACGGCAAGTAGCCCGCAAGGCGAGCGGGGGGCGTAAGCCCCCTGCCGTCCGCACCTCCCCTCTCGTTAAGGGGAGCCTCCATCGTACTTCCCCCACCCGTCCCCTCACGGGAGACAACAATCGTGCAGACATCCGTTATCAGTCACCTTCGACGCTGGCCGGGCGTTTCGTTCGCCGGTCTGGTACTCGCGGGGATGTTGTGTACTCCCTCCCGGAGTTTCGCATTCCAGGACGCCAAGCCGGACGACCAGCCGGTCCGTGTCGAAAAGGCGCGCGTCGAGGCGGCAGAGCCGGACGAGGTTCCCACGCCAGGAGAAGGAGATCCGCCGGAGCGGAATGGAGGAGAACTCATGCCCCTCCTGCGGCTGGGCGCAGTTCTGATCCAAGCGGCGCAAGCGGCCGACCAACCCGAAGGTCCGGCCCTTCCTGTTCTCGACGGACCGGCGTTCATCGAAAGGGTTGTTGTCGACGGAGTCGCCGCTGGGGATCAGCCTGCGGGCGCAAACGCCAGTGAAACGTCCGAGGCCCGCAAGAAGCTCCTGGAGAAATTGCGGGAACCGGTCAGCGTTCGAATCAACAACGTCTCGCTCAAGGCTGCGATGGAGAAGCTGGCGAAGGAACACGAGTTCCAGTTCCGCTTTGACGCCGACGGATTGAAAGAGGCGAAAGTCGACATCGAAAAGGCGCAGGTCGGCGTCAATCTCCGCCGGCGACCATTGGTGGGTGTACTGCGCGAGATTCTCGCGTCCCACAACCTGCGGTTGGCGGTCGATGAAGGAGAGGTGGTCATCACCAGCCGCCCTCCCGCGCCGGCGGGGGTGAAGCGAAAGAAAATCGCGGATAACGTCCCGGTGGAACGGGTCGTGCTGGGGGGCATTGTCGTCAGCGACAAGAACGATGACGCTGAGGCGAATCAGGCCAGAGCCGCTGTGATTCAAGGGAATATCGGCGTGTTGAACGTGGGGGCGTTGCCCAACGACGCCGCGACCAAACAGATGCGGGATCAACAGCGGGCGCAGTTCAAGCAGCAGTTTCAGATGGCGTTGCGAACCGAAGTCGCGTTGAGTCTGCACGCGTGCAAACCGACCCCGGAACAACGAATTGAAATTCGGAAGGCCGCTGATAAGGCGTTTGAAGAGGCGGGGGACAAGTGGGTGGACATTCAGGTTCGGATGATGCGTGGCTGGAATGGCCAAGCACCGAAATTCCCCAACATCAAGGAAGAAATCCAGAAAGCGATCACTTCGACGGTGGAGAAACTGCTCCCGGCCGACGCGGTCGCCGCTTACAAGAAAGAAGTCGACGCCCGGATCGAATACCGCAAGAAAGCGACGATCGGCAATCTGGTTTCGCTGGTCGATCGCAATGTCGTGTTGTCGGACGAGCAGCGGACCAAGTTGACCGCCCAGATGTCGAAGCACTGGAATGCGAGCTGGTCGAACGCGCTCGAATACATGCAGTGGGATGGAAATAACGTCTTCCCCAGCATGCCTGCAGAGTGCCTGGATTCGGTGCTGAACGAGACTCAGAAAAAAGTCTGGGCCGGCGTGCAGAAAATGGACCCGTCACAGTTCTGGGGCGGGGGAGGCTTCGGCTTCTTCAATGCCCAGATCGCGCTGGACGTGGACGTCGGAGGGGAGGTGGGGGGTGCCGTCCAGGTGATTCAACTGGAGAACGGCGTTGTTGTGCAAGGCGCGGTCGAAGTCAACGTGGCGTTGCCCGTCGCCGACAAGCCGGCATCGGACGAGAGACCAGCCGACGAGAAACCGGCAGAAGAGAAACCGAAATAGTTCTGTCGACTGTCGCACGTCATTCGGACGGCATGTCGCCGTGTTGATGTGACGGCGGCGCACCTTGATTTGTTGTGAGTCCCCGAGTCTGGCATCCCTGGCCCACGCTGAGTTCAACATGTTCATCCTCCGCTGGCCGCCGTGGTACGTGAAGGCAATTCGTCTCTCGATTCTCACGACGGCAGTCCTGGCTCCGATCTCGTGGCTGTGTATGTCTCCCGCATTTCCGCAGGAGATCATGCTCCCCGCAGTCGCGCAGCGGGAGGCCGTTGAGTTGGAGGAAGAGGACGACGACCCGCAGAATCAGGTCCAGCGGGGGGTCGTGTTTGGCGGTATCGACGAATCGAACTTTGAAGCGTGGATCTGGAACGGGGCGGCACAGAACCCGGCGGGGGGGAAAGCGCGGCTGCAATCTCAGCTCGATCTGCAGATCGCCGACATCGCCCGCGCCTGCAACCTGACCGAAGCGCAAACCACCAAACTGAAACTCGCCGGCGCGACCGACATCAAGCGGTTCTTTGAACGCTACTACAAACTGCGGAAGCTGTTCCTGAAAGTCCGCAATGACCAAAACGCGATGAACAACTTCTGGGCGGAATTGCAGCCGTTGCAGATGGAGATCCAGTCGGGAGTGTTCAATGAAGAATCGTTGTTTCAGCGGGTGGTTCCCAAATCGCTGGAACCGAAACAGCGCGAGACCTATGAGCGGGAGTCACTCGCCCGCCGCACGTTTCGGTTGAACGCGAAACTCGAACTGCTGATGGTCGCAGCCGATGAGTCGATGGGGTTGCGGATTGAACAACGCGAAAAGCTGACCGAGTTGTGCCGGAAGCATGTGCGTGTCCCCAAACGATTCGGCCAATACGATTCGTACGTCATCATCTACGAAATGTCGCGGGTTCCCGAAGAGGAAGTGAAAAAAATCCTCGACGAGGAGCAGATGAAGGGGTGGCAGCAGGCGATCGCCCAGGGGAAGGGGATGGAGCAGTTTCTGCGTCAGAACAAAATGCTCCCCGATTTCGATCCCCCGGCGAATGAGCCGAACGCCGCGCCAAAGCCGGATGTGAAACCCGAGGAGACGACGGTGCCGGAGAAAAGAGACAAACAGCCGGCTCAGACCAAAGCCGATC
>JAPLOC010001205.1:3223-7767 GCA_026692825.1 Planctomycetota bacterium
GCGGTACGGCGTCGGAACCGAATGAGGAGGATGGCGATGTGCGCTAAACGGGGCAATTCGCCGTCGCATGGCGCGGCGCGTGGCGTGGTGGCGAATCTCTCCATCGCGGGAGGGCGAGGCTCCTGCCGAGCCGCCGCTGTGCTTTCAACGAAAAGAAACCGTTCTCTGGGCGGCCCTCGACCCAACTTGCTCAGATTCCCAACAGCGATCGTCTGCGCCCTATTCGCCTTCTGCTGCCTCGCGTTCACGGGTTCGTCGGTCCACGCCCAAGCCCCCAACATCCGCTACGGTGAAGCGGTCCCGTGGGACGTGCGGGAAATGTACGACCGCGGTCTGCAATTCCTCGCTTCCACGCAAACCGAAAAAGGAGACTGGCAGGGGGGGAGCGACCAGGGGCCAGGAGGAACCGGGCTCTGCCTGATGGCGTTTCTCGCTTCTGGAGAAGACCCGAACTTCGGCCTCTACGTCAACCAGATTCGCAAAGCTTTGCGGGCGATCATTCGTGATCAAAACGCACAGACCGGGTTCCTGGGGAACAGCATGTACCACCATGGGTTTGGCATGCTGGCGCTGGCCGAGGCGTACGGTGTCGTCGATGAACGCAACCTCTGGCCCGATGGCAAACCGCCCCGTTCGATCGGCGTGGCGTTGGAACTAGCCGTCCGTGGCGCGATCACATCGCAGAAAAAGAATCCTCTGGGGGCATGGCGGTATTCGCCCGATTCCAACGATGCCGACACCTCGGTCTCCGGCTCCGTCCTGGTCGGTTTGCTCGCCGCCCGGAACGCCGGCATAGAGGTACCGGACGAAGCGATTGATAAGGCGATCAACTACTTCAAACAGATGACCTCAGGCAACGGCCAGGTCGCGTACTCCGGCCTCGGCTTCGATGATTCGCTCGCCCGCGTTTCGATTGGAACGCTGGTCTACTCGATCGGCCGACGGAAGGATCTTCCCGAGTTTGAACGGGCGCTGGGCTTCCTCAAGCAGCGGCTCGAACAGCAGTCGGGGAACTGGGCCGAGTACACCCGCTACTACCAGGCACAGGCCCTCTTCCAGGGAGACGTCGACGCCTGGGAAAAATGGAACAAGTTGCTGATCCGTCAGTTGAAACAGATGCAGCAGCAAAACGGCAGTTTCAAGGGGTCGATGGGAGGGCCGTCGATTGACACCTCCATGTCGCTTTTGGCGCTCGCTCTCAACTACCGCTTCCTGCCGATCTACGAACGATGAACCCGATGATCGCCCTCCGACTCTCCATCGCCCTGTCGATCACACTGGTCAGCGGGTTCGCCTCGGCCACAGAACCAGCCGCCCCCTCGCGGTTGCGACTTCGCGACGAAACGGCGCTCGTGGGGACCATCGCCCCCTCCCCCGATCCGAAAGTGCTGCGCTGGCAGTCCCCCAGTTTCGTCGCGCCGTTTGAATTTCTCATCGAACAGGTGAACGGCGTGCATTTCCCCATCGCGCCGGGAAAGGTGAATCCACAGGGAGCTTTCGGATTTGAACTCGCGGGGGGGAATCTGCTGTACGGAGATCTCCTGGCGATCAGCCCGGCGGAAGTCGTGGTGAAACTGGCGAATCAGCCGGAGCCAATACGGATCGACCGTGGCATTGTCCATCGCCTCTTCCGCCAGGTCGAAGATTCCAGCCTGGTGTATCTCGGTCCCACCGGACTGGAAGGGTGGACACAGGTGGAGCCGAAAGAGCCGGCTGTTTTCACCGAAGAGACCGGTCAGATCGTCGCGAGCGCGGAAGGGGTGATCACGGGAGACATCAAACTGCCCGAAAAGGCCGCGTGTGAGATCGAAATCTCGTGGAAGGGAGACGCGGACTTCACCTTGGACTTGGGCGGGCCAATTCAGGGGACTAAAGGGGGATTGCGCATTGAAGCGGTCGAACAGTTCATCGTGGCGGTGCGCGAGACGCCGACCGATGCCGACCTGATTCCGCTGCAAGCCGCTCCGCCGGGAGAGGGACGCCTGCGACTGCTGGCGTTTATCGATCAGTCGAAACCGCAGATTCTGCTGTTCAGCCCGACCGGCGACTTTCTGGGAGAGCTGGCGATTTCGGACAAAACCGCCGGTCCCTGGGGCGTGCGACTCACCAATCGCAAAGGAACAGTTCGGCTCGAACGCCTGCGGATCAGTAACTGGAACGGATCGCGGCCGCAGGAAGTCGTGGCGTCGAAGTCGCGGATGCATCGAGCGAACGGCACAATCGATTATGGTGAGATTGAAGCGTTCGACGCGACCGAGGGAGTGTTCGTCGTGCGGGGGGATCAGGGAGAACTGCGTGTCCCCGTGGCGGAAGTCAAAAGTGTCTACCTTTCCGAAGTCGCACCCGTTGATTTCAGTGGCATTTCGGTCACCGGTCTGGATGGCACGCGGTTGTCGGGCGTGTTGCTCGGCATTGATGCGACCACGGTACGGGTTCAACCGACAGGGGTGAAAGATCCCGTCAGTCTTCCGATCGAGCGCATCCGTTCGCTGCTGGTGGTCGGACCGCCTCCCGAGGCGCAGACACCGACGGAAGGCGTCATGGTGGGGACGTTGCAGGTGGCCGACCAGTTCATTCGGGGCTGGCTGGTCGACGGCCGCAAAGGGACCGACATTGGATGTCTGGTGTGGAAACCGCAGGCGGCGCTCAACGCGGTCGCTCTGCGCACCGGTGTGTCGGGTCGGGTTGTCTACAAAGAACCCCCTCCCGCCCCGTCGCAGGCCGAACTGCAACGCCGTCTGCAGTTGCAGATACAACAACAGCAACAGCAGGGAGCGGTGTTGAACGCCGGCCAGCGCATGGTTCAGGCGCTCGCTGGCAAATTTGCCCAGCCCGGCGGGGCGGCCAAGGGAGCCGCGCAACCGCTGCTGCACCTCCGCACCGGAGACACCATCTCCTGTAAAAGTGTCGTCGTGACGGAGACGGGGGTTGAGATTGAAAGTGACACCACCGACGCCAAAAAGATTTCCCACGAGCGGATCAAGGTGTTGGAACTGGTTCCATCAGACCCAAACGATGTGAAACTCAAGAAGTCGAAAAAGGAACGGTTGTTGACGTTGC
The DNA here is from genome assembly GCA_026692825.1 of Planctomycetota bacterium. Taxonomy (GTDB): domain Bacteria; phylum Planctomycetota; class Planctomycetia; order Planctomycetales; family Planctomycetaceae; genus UBA10511. The sequence goes on from JAPLOC010001205.1 coordinate 6,284, forward strand.
CGCGCATTCAGCGACCCAGCCCGCCAACGCAACTGTTGCGGGCCACCTCGGGCGATTTTTTGAGGGGTCGGGTGACCGCGATGGACGCCGACAAGATTCAACTGGAAGTTCGGCTCGAAAATCGCGAAGTGCTGCGCAAGCTGGTCTCGCACATCTTCTGGCTGCATCCCGATGAACTCAATCCCAAGGCGGCTCCAGTGCAAGCGGTGGCGACCGAGGGACGCACGCGGGTGCAGGCGTATCGCAACGACGGATTTCGGCTCACGTTCGACGCCGAGGAGCTGGCGGGTGGTACGCTCTCTGGAACCAGTGAAATCCTCGGCACATGTCGGGTTGAGCTGGCGAAAATCGACCAGCTCATGATTGGTCAGGGGATCGAGCAGGCGGTCGCGCAGCTCGCCTACCATCGCTGGAGATTAAAAAACGCGGTCGACCCCAAATTCGCGTCGGAGGGGGACGGCGACGACGGAGGGGGGCGCAACACGGGGACGGAATCGAATCTGGTGGGGAAACCGGCCCCCGATTTCACACTGGCGCTGCTGGATCAAGAGACATCGTTCAAGCTGTCGGATCAAAAGGGAAAGATCGTCGTCCTCGATTTCTGGGCGACCTGGTGCGGTCCGTGTGTGCGGGCGATGCCGATGGTGGAGGCGGCGGTTCGCGATTTCCCCGAAGACAAGGTGCGACTGGTCGCGGTGAATCTGCAGGAACAGCCCAAGCAGATCAAGTCGATGCTCGAACGGCACAAACTTGAGGTGACGGTCGCGCTCGATATCGACGGCGTCGTCGCCGAGCGCTATGAAGCATCCGCCATCCCCCAGACGGTGATCATCGACCGGGAGGGGAAAATCGTCCGCTTGTTCGTCGGTGGAAGCAACGATCTGGGCGACCAGATCAAGTCGACGATCAATGACTTGCTGGGCGTGAAGTGAATTCTACATCGGAACGGTTGTAGAACTTACAATTTCGCCGGGACAGTCCGCAATTCGTCGCCGGCAGGAGTCCCGGACGACGGTGTGGCACAAGCATGCAACCCTTTGATATGAAATAGGTTGTGGCCATTTTTTGGTCTCGCAGCCACGCTTGTTTCCGCTTTGAATAATCGCTGGCCCGATCTTTGCTCTGGAGGGACCGCAGTCGCACGGGATGTCGCGACTTCGTCAGTCACCAGCATCAAGGATGAACATGCGTATGCGCCGGAATTGGGTGTGGATCGCGGTGGGCGTGATGTTCTGGGGCCTTCTCGTCAGTGCGAATTGCCCGGCGGCCGAGTACACCACTCGTAACTTTCGGGTCAACGCTCCGACCGACGAGATCGCGAAAAAGGTCGGAGAGACGGCGGAGTTTTTCCGGAAGGAAATCGCCATCGAGTGGCTGGGCCGCGAACTCCCCCGCTGGTCGCAACGCTGCCCGATCAAGGTGAAAGTGGGCCAGATTGGTGCCGGCGGTGAAACCACATTCAACTTCCACCCCGTCTCCAACGC
>JAPLOC010001206.1:0-9997 GCA_026692825.1 Planctomycetota bacterium
GGCAGGGGACAGAAACAGAACCTTATCGGCGGTGGCGACGGCGATTTCGGTCCCAAGTGCGGTCTTCGTGAAGACCGGAGCGGCCCCTTCGGCATCTTCATGCCGCCACAAGACGGCACCATCAACGCCCGAAATCGCAACCAGTGTGCAATTGGGAACAAATGTGTCGTCGACGACGTCATTGACCGCGTCGGATGGCGGAATCCAAAGCAGAGCGTCGGCGTGACCATCCGCATTCAGATCATGGCAGATCACGTCACCATGCCACTGCCCTCCCAGTTTCAAGGCGGTCGATTTCCAGACCAATTGGCCATCGGCGCCGGAGACCAGGAATGCAAACACCTCGCTATTGTTCGTCCCCACGAAAAAGCAATCGGGAAGCCCGTCCCCCGTCAGATCGCCGATCTTGTGGGGGGAGACCTCACAGTTTTGCGTTTCTGGAATTGAGAATGGGACATCCCAGCTACTGTCTCCCCGCTTCGGCACGACCAGCGACGCTCGCTGAGAGGTATACAAAAGTGTGGCCGACCCCTCCGTCCAGGGGAGTCGATGCCACCGCTCGAGCTCCATTCCGTCTGCGGACATCATGACTCGTCGCGCATCGGATTTGGCCGCGAACGGATCTGGCTTCGGCAGAATCTCGCGCTGCCTCAGCGAAAGTGAGGTCGCGTCCCGCTCCCGCTTTGGCGGAGAAATCGCGTGATGCACTCCGCGCCGGAGAGTCAGCAAAAAGGTTTCGTCAGGCTCTTGACTCCCGAAATAACGAATTCGGTATTCTCCGCTGGGAATCGCAATCTCCTCAACGACAGGCAACGAGAATTTTGCGACGGCGGAAGTCCCCCCGTTTTGATAGATCTCCGCCATCCCAGAGCCACTCACGGTCAACCAGCACCGCTGCCAGCGATGATAGCCTAGATAGGCCAGGATCGCGCCGAGCAACGTGACAACCGGAACCACCATCGCCGCGACGACTTTGTGATGCTTCACCAGTTGTCGCACCATCCGGCCGGCGAACGAAACGGGGCGGGCGAGAATGGGGTCTCCCTTGAGAAACCGGTCGAGATCGGCCACCAGATCCGCAGCGGTGGAATACCGGCGTGCCGGGTGTTTTTCCAGGCACTTCAGGACGATCGTCTGCAAATCGCGAGGAACGAGCCAATTGAGCTGCCGCGGCGGAACCGGTTCCTGCGTGATGACCTGCGACAAAGTGTCGTGAATTGTCGCCGCCTGAAACGGGGGCCTCCCGACAAGCAGGCAATACAGAATCGCCCCCAGCGAATAGACGTCGGCAGTCACGGCGATCGACTTGAGATCGCCCGAAGCCTGTTCCGGCGGCATGTAACTGGGTGTCCCCAGAACCTGTCCGGTTCCCGTCAGATCGGAACTGTTCTGGTTCAGCTTGGCCAGGCCAAAATCGGTGACCCGCGGCCGCCCCGCGCTGTCGATCAGAATGTTCGCCGGCTTGAGGTCGCGATGAATGACGCCACGCTCGTGGGCGTATTGCACTGCGTTGGCGATGGTCTTGACCAGTTCCGCCGCATCGCGCGGCTGCATCGGTCCCTGAGCCACTTGAGCCGCCAGGCTGCGGCCGTCAATGTAGGCCATCGCGATGTAGTGAAACGACTGGTGCCTCCCGATCTCGAAGACAGGCACAATGCCCGGATGATCCAACTGGGCCGCGGCCTGGGCCTCGGTCTGGAATCGAGCGATGTCGTCAGGCCCGGCCAGTTGCCCCGACAGAAGCATCTTGAGGGCCACGACTCGGTTCAGGGTGACCTGGCGCGCTTTGTAAACGACCCCCATTCCCCCGCGGGCGATTTCGCCAATCACTTCGTAATCGCCGACGTATCGTAGCGTTTCGCCCGGCTGTGGTTCCGAGTCGGCGAACGACACCTCGCCTGGGACGTAAGTGGCGTCCTCCGGATTGATTGATTCGCCTGGGTGTGGAATTTCTGGTTCGGTGGGGGGCAAGTCTGCTGGGTCAATCATTGCAGGGATTCCCGTCAGTTTCAGAAATGTTGGGGACGATCGCCATTGGCGGTGCGGCGCTTGGCGGGCCACCGGTCTTGAGCCACTGCTTGTGATACCCGATCCCCAACAGCATCGCAGAGACGGCAGCGCCGACAACGACAAACAGGACTTTCGCCACGACCGGTGTGGCACCAAACACTTTGGCGAACTGCTCGGCAATCACACCGGGAAACATCCCGAGAATCAAGGCAAACCCGAACAGAAAAACGCCCGGCAGATACCTGCGTAGATCGCGTCGTCCGAAAAACACCAAAACTTCGGGCACAAACCAGAGTGCCGCAAAAACGGTCCGCTCAAGCCACCCGATCTCCGCAAAAAACGAACACAACACGAAAAGCGAGGCGGCTCGGACGAAGTAGTCAGTCAGCAATAGTCCACGGGTAGCCAACGGGAGCGAACCCCAGCCGATGCCTTTGCCTACAGACTCCGGTGAGGTGTTGGACATGTCGCTTTCTGAATTGCCAGTGGCCAAATTCGGGGCTCTTGAATATCACGGGCGGATTCTATGTTCACGTCAGCGATCAATTCAATCTCGGACCGAAATGAGCGGGTGGTGTGGTGCGGTCAATGAGACGGACAATCGGCCATTCGGAGCCGCTTCATCCGAAATCGCTTCCTGTGTCGGTCAAGGCAAACGACCGGTCACGCTTTCCGACCTGTCCGCCACCTGTGAACATGGTCAATCAGACTTCGCAAGTACGAATTGAAGTCCATAGTCTCAACGCCGTGCCGGGTTGGAATCCAGGAGAGACCACTTGTGGTACTCAAAGCCGAGTTCCCGTTTGCCTACCGCCAAACCGCAACGCACGTTACGTCAGCCCGTGATTGTTCGCCTGAGTCCCTCGCGAAACTCCAGAACCAGAGCGTTTTGTTCCACCAAACCGCGACGGGCGAGGAGTTCATTGACTCGCGCTGTGGTGACCCCGGGCAGGGCCCGGCTTTCCTCAACCGGTTCGGGGACACCCAAGCCCGCATAGATCGGAAGCCGATCCAACGAGGCGTGAGTGACGTCAATCTCAACCACAAGATCCGGCGGAATGTCCCGTTGCGGCCGATAGGCGGGAAGGTTGCGGACGGTCGACTCGTTTTGAATCCAGAAGGCCTCATCCGGCTCCAAACCCCGGCGCCGTTTTCGCCGGCGGAGCGTGAGTGAACCACAGCCCGCGATCGGAAGTCCCAGTTCTTCTGTCGCCGCCACAATCAGGCGGCTGACCAGATGTTTCAGCAGTTCATGCTCTGGCGAGAGCGTCACGATCTCCAGCGTCCCCCGATCGTAGGAAATCCGCAAATGCCGACGTTCGCTGAACGTCCGCAGCAGCCGTGTGTAGGTCTCCCACGGCTCATCGGTCAATAAGAGATGCTGCTCTTGCGAGGCGGCAACTGTCGCCATGTCACTACCTCTGATACGCCGGCAGGAAGTGCATGTAGATTTCCAGGATCAGCGAACTCATCGCCGTCCAATAAACTTTGTTGGGACCGACGCTGTTGGCCTGCTCGGCGGTTCCATCGGGTACGTCCCAGCTCCCATCCACGTTCTGCCGCGAGAGCAGCAACTCGCGAATTTTGGGATGCCACGAGTTCCACGATTCCCCACCGGTCTGATACTGCGCCTGAATGGCGTAGTAGTGGAAGTAGTAAAAGTAGTTGGCCGGTCCCGTCTTCCATTCCACCGGAACTTTGTTCAGAAATTCGAGTGCTTTGGGAATCGAGGGATCGTCGTACTTGCCGAGCAGTTGCAACGAGACGATACCGGCGGCGGCGGTTTGCGCCGTCGCCCCCCCTTGTCCCTGATAGCCGTATCCGCCGGTAGGGACCGCGGAATTGCGAATGTAGGTGACCGCTTTTTCAATTACCTGTTCGGGGACTTCAATCTCGGCGTTGTTCGCCGCCCGCAGCGCGACGATCTGCACGACGGTGACCGACAGATCCTGGTCGTTCGGCACCGGGTTATAACGCCATCCCCCGGCGGGAGACTGAGCCGAGACGATGAGCTGCACCGCTTTGCGCAGTTTCTGTTCGAGGATCGGGTCGGGATCCATGCCGTAAAGTTCCGACAGGGCGAGTGTCGCCAATCCATGTTCGTACATGGTGCCCCCCAGGAAGCCGGCATCGTTTTGGGAGCGCAGAATCGCCTTCTTGCCGTTCTCGAGAACCTCAGCATACGGTCCGCGACCGGGGACATGTCCGCGACCCAGAAAGGCGAGAATCGATAGCCCGTTGATCGCCTGATTGTTATGCCAGCCCCCGTCGGGAAGCTGCTTACTGGCGAGATACTTGAGCGCCCGATCGACCGATTTTTCGACCCGCGCGACGACCGCCGCCTCGGTCAACGGGGCGGCACTGGTCGGACGGGCGGGGGGCTGCGCCGTCGCGCTCCCCAGAAAGGGAAGCGACGCCGCCAGCAGAACAACCAGTCCGCGACGGTACAGATCCGAGGAAAAAACGAAGCGTGGCGTCATTGCAGTCACTCGTGGTTTGTTCGACTCAATCCAATTCAGCGGGACCCCACGGGGGCCATCCCTCAGCCGACCCTACGTCAGCCCCACCAGCCGCCTCAGTCCCACATCGACCGAATACAGCACCACCAGCAGCACCAGCATCAGCCAGTTGTCCCACATCGTCTTCTCGCGATACAGGTGGCTGATGCTCGGTTCTCCCTTGAGTTTCTCGGGGAGCGTGGCGAGCGAGCTGAGTTCCAACACCTGACCCCCCGACGCGGTCGCCAGACCTTCCAGCGTGGCACGGTTGACGTTCGGGTGTCGCAGCTCGGCGGTCGACGCCATCACCTTCATGCGGGCATCGACGCGATCACTCCCATCACCCGGTTCGTACGTTACGATGTAGTCGCCCGCCAGTGGGGGCAGGTAGCGACCGGTGTATCGCCCCGGTTGCCGACTGTCGGCGGTCAGTTCAATCTGCGCGGGTTTGTTGTCGGGCGTCTGCACCTGGACCGAGACCGTTCGCTCGGTGCGCGGCTCCCCCTTGGCATCGTACGCCAGCAGTTCGGCGCGCGTCGCCTCGCCCGGCTGCACCCGCACCGGCTGCAGTTCGAGGTGGTTCTTCTTGCTCTCTGACTCATCCCGTCGGGCGACGAAACGGACCGCCTGACCCCAGAACGTGTAGTAATACCGATCCCCCGAATTCTGGCGCCAAAGCCAGGTCGAATCGGTTCCCAGAAACAGCACCCGCCCCGCGCCAAAGAACTGCCAGGCGATCAGCGGCATTTTTCCGAATCCGTTTTCGACGTTGGGATTCACCGCCAGCACGCTGGCCGCCGAGCTGGCGCGATCGACGGCGGCACACCAGTAATAGGGGGGCATCTTGGCCCACGCCTCGCGATTTCGGCCGCCGTCTTCATTCAAACGCAGCAGTTCGTGCAGATCCCCTTCCGGAGTCACGTCGATGTGATACGGGTTGTAGACCGGTGCCGACGAACCGGTGACCCCCGTCTTAAGTCGAACGGGAAGCAGATCCTGGAAATCGGAATCGTACCCGTGCGGTGTCGCCCGCGGCCCGGCCGCCACGATCAGCCCCAGACCCCGTTCTTCAACAGCCTGACGCAACAGTCCCAGAAACCCCTCGGGCAAACGGTTGGGGGCAATGTCCCCCAGGATCACGGTGTGATACTCGGCGAGGTCATCAAGCGTCGCGGGATACGGGCTGGTCGCGCCGGGGACCGAGGCTTTGCGGGCGACTTCGGTATCGAGAATGATGTCGGGGTCGGCCTTGGCGCGTCCCGCCAAACCATGATCGCGACGCATCGCGTTCTTCAAGAAACGGAAGTCCCAGCGCGGCCCGCCGTCGATGAACAAGATCTTCACCTTCTCGGCACTGACGCGTAGCAACGCAATATCGGTGTTGTTGGGTTGCAGCGCGGCAGGCTCTTCCGGCTGGATGGGGATCGAAACCGTGAGTGAGCGGTTCCCCGCTTCTTTCGCTTCGAAACTGAGTTCGATCTGCTGCTGTTCTGCTCCGTTCAGAACGAGCTTGCGAGTCGCGAGCAGCGTCGTTCCATCAAACAACTGAACATCAACCGAACGGCCATCGAACCCGGTCGATTCGATGGTGACCGACACCTGGGCTTTGTCTCCCACCGAAACCTGACCCGAAGTGAACATGTCGACGACGGCGACATCGCGCAGACGAACGGTAGTGCCGACGGGAACCGCGAACACCGGTGTCGACGCAACGGCGGCGGAATGGGCGGCATCGGCGGGAGACCGTCCGCCGGTGTTCTGGCCATCACTCAACAGCACCAGCCCGGCGACCGGCCGACCGGCGGCATCTTCCAGCACCTGCTCCACCGCGTCACCCAGATGCGTTGCGGGCCCGACGACATCTTCCATGGAGGGGAGCGTGACATCGGCGGGGTCGACGGTCAGTGGCGACAGTTGCCGTTTGGCCTCGTAGAACCGCACTTCGTACGTCTCGGCCAACTTGGGAAACAGCTCACCCGCGCTTTGCAAAACGGAGTGCGCCAGCTCCGCCCGGCTTAGCCCGGCGAATTTCGTTTTCGACTCGACGTCCAGGGTGTTGTCTTTGACCGCGAAGCCCGCAGCGGCTGCCAATCGCAGCGCGTCGGCCTCGATTTCAAATGGGCCGGCGGGCAATTGCATGCTGTCGGAGTGATCGATCACCACCGCCACCAGCGGACGCTTTTCCACCCGGTGATCGAGCTTCAGGTACGGCCCCGCCAAGGTGGCGGCGAGCAGTCCGAAAATCAGCGTTCGGGCGACGGTGAGCGCGATCAGCAACGGCTTGGGGGCGGGGAAGAGATTTCGATGCTGCCGACGATAGACGAAGACCGCGATCGGCATCAGAAGTGTCATTCCCAGCCAGAACAGTCCGGGACGCTGAAACGCCAGCGTGACCTCGTCGAGATGCGTCAGCACCTCTCGGTCGTTGTAGCCGATCGTGTTCAGGAACCACTCAAGGACGGGCATGGGGAAAAATTCCAGAGTTCCAATTCGAATGTCAAAAACGTCCCACGGCTTGATGGACGACTCAGTCGTCAGCCACGGAATTGGGAATCAACATCGGACATTCGACTTGCAGTACGCGGATCTCACTTCTTGTCACTCTTCACCTTCGCCAGCCGCTGGTAGTAGTTGCGGATGAACTTCTGGTAACCATCGGGCCCTTCTTCGCGAAGTCCCTGCAAGAGTTCCTCGCGCATTCGCGGCTGCATCTTGAGGATGATGGTGCGGGTTTCGAGGTCGAGGGTTTGCAGAACGGCCTCCATGTTGGCGGCCGACGGAGGCAGGGCCGCAACTTGCGAGATCGGACCTCCGGGAGTGCTTTGCTGCGGCGTGTTGGGGTTCTTGGGAGGAGGCGTCTTGCCTGTCTTGGCGAGTTCGGCCGCCATCTTCGCCGCCTGCATCCGGGCGGCCATCGCCCGGGCTTCCTGCAATCGGTCGGAATTCAGAATCTCGGCCAACTCGGCGGCGTTCAACGGCTTGGATGAGGTCTCGGGAGTGGCTGGTGCCTCTCCCGGAGCTTCACCCGCAGGCTTGCCTTGCGGGGGGTTGGCGGGAGGATTGTTGGCTGGCGGGGCGTTGCCATCGGGCTTGGCCGGCGTTTGTCCGTCGGCGGGATTCGCGGCGGGATCCGGTTTTCCTGCTGGCATGGGGGGCTGACCATCGCCGGCGGGCATCGGTTCCGGGGTGCCGGGTTGGGCGTTGTCTGCGTCGGCTGCCATCGCCGCGTCGGGTTTCGGCAACCCAGCCGCTTCAGCGAGTTCATCCAGAATTCCCGCGAGGGTTTCGAGATCGGTTCCCAGGCTGTTCTCAGCCGCCTCCAGCTCGGCCATCTTTACCGCCTGCCGATCCCCCAGATCCTGCCGCTTTTGCTGGCCGGCGGGAGTTGTGTTTTCGGGGTTGGCGGGAGTCGCCTTGGGAGGCTTGGCGGGCTTGTCAGCTTTGGGTTTTCCCTTTTCGGGTTTCGCCGCGTTTTTGAGAGCGGGCTGGAACGGCGCGGGGGGAGGTGGATTTCCCGCGTCCGCGGCGGCTGCCGCCGGATCGTTCGCCGGCGCATTGGCGTCGTTCGCAGGTTGCGGAGCGTCGTCTCCTGCCGCCGGGTCGGGCTTCGCGTAGGGCGAGTCGGGGCGGGCTTTTCGCGCCGACTCGGGAACCTGCGTCGGATTCGCCAGCAGTTCCTTCACCTGCGCCAGTTTCGGGTCGGCGTTCTTTTCGAGTTTGCCCTGCCGACCTTCGACGTCGGCCAGCATCACTTCGGGGACCGTCGCGGTCGCTTCCTGCAATTGACCTTCGGTCTGTTCCAGGTTTTGAATGTCTTTGCGGAGGTTCTGAATGAACTCCTGCAGATTGGCCAGTTCCTTCGTGGTGTTCTTTGCCTGCTGCGTCAGCATCGAATCGCGGAGTTTCTCGACGCCGGCGGTGGCATCGACACGGGCGGCCTTCGTCGCCTCGGCGATCGCCGCCAACTGCTGTTGCAGGTTTTCGAGATTGTCCTGCACGGCCTGCGAGTTCTCAGCCATTTGCGGCAGATTGGGAGGTGCCGTGTCGGCGGCGCTCCCCTGTTGCAGATCCTTGGTCATCTCTTGCAGCGGCTTCACCGCTTCGGCCTGCACCTTTTCAGGAATCGCTTTGACCTGATCGAGAATCTGCGGCGGGAGCAGTTCCAGCTTCGCCGCCGACTCGGCCGAGGCCTTCAGCTCGGCCGCGATCTGCGCGCTGGCGTTGGCGTTCGCCTCTTCCTGCTTGGCGAGTTCGGCCAATTCCTTACGGACGTCGGCGAGCGCCTGCTGTGTGGGCGCGTCGAGAGCCAGCGGTTTGGGAGCGGGAGGCGGCTGATTCGGGTCGGGCGGATTCTTCGCCGCCTCGGCGTCGGCCTGCTTCTGCGCTTCCGCCTGCGCCTCGGCGACCTTCTCGGTCAGCGTCTCGTTCTTCTCTTTGAGCTGTTCGATTTTCTGTTCGACCTTCGCCTGCTCGGCGACCAGTTTGTCGAACTTCTCTTTGATCGATTCCTGCTGCTTTTCGAAGTTTTCAAGCCGCTTGTCGGCGGCGTTAGCATCATCTTGTATCTTGATCGAGTACTCGGGAGTCGATCGACTTTGCTCTTTGCGGTCGTGCGCCTCGACGCGGTATTTCACCACATCCCCCGGCTTCAGATTCATCGCCGGCAGGTCGAGGGTGTGCAGGAACGAGTCGGTCTGCACGGGGGTTGAATACCGCAGAATCGGCCGGCTCTCCCAGCCGGGTGTCGCTGGTGTCTGAATCGCCAGCACCACCTTCGACAGCCCGAAATCGTCGTACGCCGCGATCGCGAGCGGCACCCGCACCGGCTTCGACAGGGTGATGTCGGTGCCGGGGCGCTCGACAACGATTTGTGGCGGGTTATCGGGAATCGCCACATACCGCGCTTCCTGCATCTGCTTGCTGGGGTGACCCAATTCGTTCTTCAGCTCGACGCGATAATAGCCCGATCCCTTCAAGGGGAATTTCCCGACCCATTGATCTGAACTGACCTGGGACATCGAAAACTGATCGGTGACGACCAGTTCTTCCTCGTCGGCGAACTGTTTGGGAATGGAGCCGCTACGGTGCCAGACCGCTTTCCCACCAAACAGCGAAAACGCCATCCCTTTGACCGTCTTCTTTTCGAGATCGACGGCCGCCGCGGGAAGCTCCAGACGGGTCCATTCGCCAGCGGGGGGAACCGCACCCATGTGACGTCGGCTCGCGCTGTTCGCGGTGCCAAAGTTGATTTTGTCGGCACCCCAGAACGCGCGGTGTTCCCATCCCTGCCCGTCATGCCATTCGAGCATGATCGTTTCGGGAACCTGATCGGGTACCACGTAGACATACGCGAACAGGTTTTCGCCTGGTTTGACGTTCAATCCCTTGGCGGCGTTGTGGAACAAGTGGCGATGCAGCCCCGCGTTTGCCGGGTCGGTGTGGGCGTTGCGGGCCAACAGGCGCAGATCCCATTCCCATGTCCCCTCCAG
>JAPLOC010001206.1:10006-12845 GCA_026692825.1 Planctomycetota bacterium
CGGCGACTTCCACCTGCCGGGTCTTCGCCTGAAGGAGTTGAATCTCCCCTTGTGCGACGTTGCCCGCCGTCGCCACCAGAACCTCAATCTGGCTCTCTTCCGGACCTGTGACGTCAGTCTGTTGCGGCGGATTCACCCGAGGTTCGGGGATTCCCATGTAGTCAGGATAATGCAGCAGCGTACGCAGATCGACAATCTGCGGTCGATCGATCATGGTGACGGTGTGCAGCTTGCTCCAGGTCCCCCCCCCATGAACGCGGTACTCGAACGTATCCTCGTACCCGCTGAGTTTGAATTCCCAGGTCGATCCGTCGGGAATCAGGTCGTACCACAATTTCTTGCCGGTCACGGTCGACGTGATTTCGACTTGCAGTTTGTCGGGTTCACCCTTCGTCACCTCGGCCGCCAGAACAATGTCTTCGCCACGCAGCACTTTCGTGTCACCTGGTATGACGTCGTAAGAGACCCCCGAAACGGGGGGAATATCGGCGAACGGGTGGAAGATGCGGGCGAGCGCCGTGGGCAGACGATCGTTGAAAATCGTATACGCGGCCGAGAACGCGCCCACCGCGAGGACGGCGGCGACCGTCGCCCGCTTCAGGTTGCGAAAGTTAACCACCTGACTGGGGCGAAAACCGCGAATGCGCTCCAGCGTTTCAGAGACGAGGCGCTGGTGAAAGACTGGCGAGACCGATTCCGAAACTCCGTGCTGATCGAGGTCGACCACGCTCACGAGCCGATTGTGGATGCCCGGCAGATGCGGCTCGATGGTACGGGCGACGCGAGGCGCGTTGAGTCGACGAAAGAGGGGCCGCACGACACCGGTGTGAAACGCGATCGCCGACGGAATAATCACCGCCAGCAGCGAAATCAACCGGAAGCTGGGCCACAGCGGCACCATCAGGTCGAACAGGGCGGCCGCGACCAGGATGCCGAACAGCAACCCCAGTGTGATCCCCACACCGGTGGCAACCCAGCTTGAACGGAGCAACCGCCTCACGCTGCCGATCAGCCGGCGGATCGCCGACGTGTCGGGAGGAGGGGCGGAAGTACGGGTTCCAGGTTGATTCGTGGACATCGTCGGCACCTGGTCGAAGGGTTACGGAGTGGTCTCGCCGGGAAGGGGGGCACCGGTCATGCGTCCCACCCAATCCGCGGGGTTAAGCTGGCCGACACGCTCGGCCACAGTCGGGTCTTCCTCGGCGTCGACCCGCTGTCCACTGGTGGTGGAAAGCAGGAATTCGAAGCCGATCACAAAGAACATCAGCAGAATCAACGGCCGCCAGATCTCAATCGCGTCGCCTCCCACACTGCCAAACTCCTGTTGCGCCTGAGCCGACGCGTCAAAGAACTCGAGCTTGGTGTCGGGAAAAAACGCCCGCAACTGATCGTCGGGGAGCCGTTCAAAATTCGATTCGTCGGGGGAGAGATTGACGGCGAAAGTGGCTGTCCCCTTTTTCGCCTCTTCGCCGTTGCCGCCGGAGAGTTCGACCTTGTAATACCCCTTGTCGGCGGTTTGTTCCACGGCCGCCAGCCAGCGGGCTCCCTGCTGGCGGAATTCGAGCGGAGCGCTTCGGCCAGTGACGTCGGCGACCGTCCCCCGCACTGGATCCCAGTCCTTTGCGACACCGATTTCCGCCTTCCCCCCAGGGGGAACGACCGAGGGAGACTCGATCCCCGGGCGATGCTCGACATGCGCGACCATGCGCAACACCAGTGGCACGAACTCGGGTTTGAGGGGCAGATTCGACCACTTGCTGCTCGCGGGAAATGCCGCCAGTAACGCATGCCCTTCGCCAAACCAGCTCTCCACCAGAGCCGGTTGATTGTCACTGAAGGAGGCCAGCGTCCAGAAGTTCTTGCGGTCGGAACTTTCCGGCGGGAGCTTGAAGGCAAACCGCCGGTAGAATCGGGCGTTGGTCAGGTACCGCGACTGCGGAGTGTCGAAGACTGACAACACCGGGTGCGCGTAATCGAGCGACTCGCTCGCGAGCCGCTGGAACTGCTGCGAATCGTTGAGATCCCCCGTCGCCGGCCCCAGTTGCAACGCCGTGAACCGCCGGTCGGCGGCGTTCGGAATCGCGAAAAATTGCTGGTTGTACAGATCGGGCGTGACTTTATCCCCGGGGAAGACCAGCAACCCGCCCCCCGCCGCCACGAAGTTGCGCAGAAACGTGAACTGGTTCCCATTGAGCGCCCCGCAATTGGCCAAAATGACCACTCCCCCGCCACGCAACGCCTCTTCGTTCAACGCCCCCTCAATGATCTCCTGCACGTCGAGCGAACGGGCGTAATCATTCCGCACGATTGGGGCCGCTCCCGGCGCGACGGCTGGGGCTTTGACTCCGGGCTTCGCCTCATCTTGCTCATCGGGGGCGGCGAGCGCTGTCCGCAGAAACAGCGTCTCCGATTCAAACGGATCGGGAGAGGGGGAGCCATTCACCACCAGCACCTTCATCGGGGCGGCGATCTGCATCGTGAACAAAAAGCTGTCGTCGTCCGGGAAACCATCTTCCAGGCCGGCGTCAGGACGCTCGAGTTCGAACTTCCCTTCGATGGTTCCTGGTTCGGTTGGAACGTAAATCACCTCGCGCGACGCCGTCTCGCCCGGCTTCAATAACAGCGATGGCCGGGCAATCTCTTTGCCGTTGATTTGCACACTGATAATGACTTCCGTCGATTCCGTCTGCGAATGGTTCACCACCCGCGGTCGCAGGCGGATGGGCAGCCCGACGATCGAACGCGACTGCCTGGGGGCGTCGCCAATGATCGCACGATTCGAAAGGGGCACATTCGAACCGCAGTTCACCACAAGGAACTGAGCATCCTCCGGCAGCAG
>JAPLOC010001207.1 GCA_026692825.1 Planctomycetota bacterium
CAGCGCCCATTCCTGGGCTTCCAGCGACAGGTTGCGATGAAACGGCGTGAGTTCATGTGCCTTGAAGTCGCCTTGTTTGGTCACCGACAACGCCCACGGAAACAGTGTCGCGATGGATTCCGATCCTGGCATGAATACTTCTTCGCCGGGTTCATCACCCAGGGTGACGACGCGAACTTCGCCGGGGTTGTTGGCGTTCTGCTCGGACGGTACGCGTAAGTCGATGTTCTTCAACAAGTGAACGGCAACGCGTCCGGCTTCATACTCGCGGACCCAATCGGGAATCGGCCTGTCATTGGGGTTGGCGGTCTGAAGTGGCGTCAGGTTGCCACGCGCCCGCGAGACCAGGTCGAGACCGGCCAATGGACCGGGAACGTAGGTCACCACCACGTCGCGTGCGTTGGCAAGAGCCTGTAGTCGGAGCGCGCCCGTGGGGGCATCGTGATTTGCTTCCAGGGCGTGTGTCGGTGGACCAACGTCGCTCGGATCCTCCCGATCATTGGCCAGGACAATTCGCGCATTGGAATAGAGATTCTGCAGCTTATTGGCCCGATTGGGCATCGCCGCCGGATCCACCAGTGCGTCACGCAGCGCCAACATCGGGGGCGTAGTCGCGCGGATTCGCGCAGCGATCAGCGTCAACGCGACTGCTCGTGATTCAGACCCTGCGGCCCCCGTTACCGGTTGAAGTTCGAGTCGAATCCGGGATCTCCCCGTGTCGATCGCCGGCCCACCGTCTGGCAATAGTCCCAGATCGAGGATCCAGCTTTCGAACGGCGAACCAGAATCCTTGTCCGTCCGCGACAAGCCTTCAATCCGTAACGGACGGCTGAGACCGGCATCGATATCGGGTTGTCGTGTCAGGGCCGTTTCTCGTTCGGCCAATGGATCGAGTCGATAGCGAATCCAGACTCCCGGTTCGACGCGTTGCGATTGGGATTGGGCTTTTCCGACAACGAGACGTGTCATTTGCCACAGATACGGGGAATTGACCCCGGCACCTGGGAATTCTCCCGTCGAAAGAAGCGGCGGCGATGTTGCGAGATTAGACAACAGGGGATAAACGTGTTTCCGGGTTGAGAGCTCGGCCGACTTCCAATTCCAGGAGAGCGATGTGAGGTTTTCTTTCGAAAAAGTGGCTGGCTCCTCAAATGAAGCCTCACCGTCCGAATAAGTCAACACGGCACCGCTCAAGTCGTCGCCGACAACCGTGAGTGAGCGGGGAACCCAGTCCGCACCGCCGACAGCCAGAGCCCAGGCGGGCGAAATACGTTCTCTGGCTTGTGTCGGTTGTTCAGTTCCTTGCGCATTGACTTCATTTCGGACGTCGACGAACACCGATCCTTCGCCCTCAGACCGCAGGTCGAACCGATCAATCCTGGCGACCGGCACGACGCCAGGGGCCCGCTTCAGCCGCTGGTCCGGATCATCCAGTCGCCTGTCCGACTCCGTCATCACCTCGTTCAATCGATCGACTGGGTTTTTGTGAGTCTTACCGACCAAACTCGCCAAACTCGCGTCGCGCCAGGTGACCTGTTGCCATACCAAGAGCGCCGATTTCCCCTTTTCGGGCTGCACCCGTGCGCCAGCCCCAAGCCGAAACCGACGAAAGACAGCGGCACCGCCAACCGTCAATTCCGTCTCGATATGAAGCCCGTTGGAAGCCACAACAAACCGTACGATTTTTCCGAAGCGATCGACACTTACTTTGGGCCAGATTTTTTCAAGGACGCTTGCTGCGGCGCCCATTTTCTCTACATCAATGACGACCACCCCCGAAACGAGGACGAATGCGTCGCTCTCAGATCGTGTCGAATCGATAACTTGCACGACGCAAATCGAAGGTGGTACGTCGACGAGAGCTTCTGGGGCGATGATCAGCTTCTGTTGATCCAGAAACGACAATTCTACAACGGCCCCAGTCAATTCGGCTGGCTTCCACGCGACGGCCGGCGCGGGCCCATTCCCATTCGCGGCGGCGCGTGCACGGTCGACCAGACCTTCGGGGACGGTACCTGGCATCGGCAGCGTGATCGTTGCGCCCGGAACTCCCAGGTCAGGGAGTGTCTGCAGATTCAGATTGCTCATGAGTGTCTCGTCACGAAGGATCAACAAAAACTGGAAGCAGTTGTGATGGGTAACCGCCACGCTGGACTTGAAGCACCAGACGATTCGGATCCCAGAACATTTTTTTGGCATCGTCCAAGGCGGCGTCGGACGTGATGTTCACCTGAAACACAACGACGTAAACCGGCCGAGCGGCCGCCGTCGGCTGCCAGACCTGGATTGGCAGATAGCACAGGCTCGCAGTGCCGTTAGGGTCAGCCGATTCCTTCTCCAGTTTGGCCACATTCACGCTGGTCCGATTCCGCAGCATGACGGGATTGGCCTTGCCATCGGTGCCATTTTGGGGAGGCGCCCAAAGGGGGTGTCCGGGGAGCAACAGTTCCACCAGCTCGGCACCGACGTCATTTCCCTCTTGGCTCTCATCAATTTTCCAGAGCAATTGATACTGACAGCACAGGTCGGGGAGGTCGGCGTCTGAGACGTTTTCAGACAACATTGCGTTTGTACCGGACGGGCGAACCAAGCGATCCTCTCGGTCGAGT
The DNA here is from genome assembly GCA_026692825.1 of Planctomycetota bacterium. Lineage (GTDB taxonomy): Bacteria > Planctomycetota > Planctomycetia > Planctomycetales > Planctomycetaceae > UBA10511. The sequence goes on from JAPLOC010001207.1 coordinate 2,610, forward strand.
TCGACAGCGACGGCCGCCTCTTGCGGCGTCAATAGATCACCTTGTCGAGTCAAGAAAAGTCGAAACGTGTGTTTCGTCACTTCTGTCGAATCGTTTGTTTTATGCGTCGTCGTGACAAGGGCTGGATGAATCGCGACTAACGATGGCCGACGCCGCGCAAAGACTGTGTCCTTTCGATCAGCCAAATCGGGAGGAGCACCAAAAGGGATGGCGTCGAACTGAGGACTCACCTCCAGTGAATACTCGCGATAGTAGGGCAGCGCCGGTAGACTCACTTGACGCTCGTACCGGAAGATCGTTGGAGTTCCCCCTTCCGACCGAACAATGGGGGTCCGATGTGGCAAGGGCGCTCCGTGGAGAATCGACACGGCGGAACTGGCCACCTCGTTTGGAAGCGGCTGTTCGAGTGTCAGAATCTGATCATTCGGCGTGAACGATTTGATAACTCGGACACGGGTTGGCTTTCCTTGTGCCAACAGAAACAGCAATTGTCCCTCGTACGTCCTGGGATTTTCATCAAGTCGATCGGCCTCAGGATCAGGTTTCAGGCGGAATTGTCGGAGGTCGGGTCCGTTCCGCACGATCGTTCCGGTGACATTACCTAGGGGAAATTGGAGCTTCAGGCCGGACTCGCGATAAATCAGAACATTCAATTTCGAATTTAGATCCGGAGTAAATTGCCCAGAAGGGTCGGCCACAAATTGCAACGTGCCTTGATTCGGATGGCCTTCTTCCGGAGTGAACTGTTCGCACACGCGAACTTTGTTGTGCGTGGCGTCGAAAACAATGATCGCGTCAAATGCACTGGGCGCTGTATCGGCGAAGGCGACCGTCCATTTGAAGTCCGTCGTAACGGCAGTGACTGTTATCGTGTCTTCCAAATAGCGACGCTGGAGTTTCTGGATCAGATCCTGCTGATTGATCTGGTGACTTTCCCCCGCCTCCAGGCGTTTCTGCGAGAAATGGAGTCCCATCCCGCGGAAGCCGTTGCGGCGGGCCGACAATCCCGAGACGGTCGCCCGCGCGCCGGAGGTCGGCAATGCATACACAAAATCAATGCGCGTTGGATGCGGACTGATCAACACCGGTACCGTCGCAGGCTCTTCGATTCCCGCCCGCATTCGCCTGGCCAACTCAACCGGTTGCGAATACTTGTCCAGTTCCCGTCCGTAAAGTCGCGTGACAAGCGGAATCGCCCCGCCTCGCGCCCATCGCAGCAGGGCCTCGTACCGCGACACCCTCCGCACGGCGATGAGAATCTCCCGCCCGGCTGCGTCATCCGCCGACCAGTCGAGATGCGCACGGCCGCCCAGGACCGGCACCGTCGCCCAGCGCCGGCTGCGAGTTTCGACAATCGAGTGCAAAATGGGGTCTTTGATCTTGCGGTCCAAAAAGCTCAATCGCTCAGTCGACTGCCACCAGGCGCGGGCCATTTTCTGCACGATCCGAAGCTCAAGATCCTTCTCCGCAGGGGTGTCGTCGTCCGTCACAGGCTCGATGCCGCGTATTTTGAGCCACGATCGGAAATTCGAACGGTTGCCGTTGACAGCCACGACTTCAACAGTCTGGGCACCAGCCGGCAGTGTTCCCGTGTAACCATCGATGGTGACACTCGAACTTGCGGGATTACCGCTGGCTGGGATGGCCTCAAGTTTGTCGATATTAAAGGAGATCGGTTCAATGTTTTTGAAGATAACCATGAGCCGGTCTTGCGCACCGAACTTCGCCCTGAATTGGGAGAGCGGTGTTGCTGTGAATCCCACGCTCAGTTTAAGGGTCTGGGCATCGAAATTGATCGTGACGCCGGGAATTTCAATCCGCCGTCCAAACAGATCGGCCAGCAGACAATCCGGAACCACGATCAGCTTGACAAAGCCATACCCGAGTGACCGATCTTCGTTGAGAGAATCGGTATCGGGGTTATCGCGACCGGTGTCGGGTTCCCGACCGGAAACGATGATCACCTGATGGCCGAATTCCCCAATTGTGGCCCGAATCGCCGACCACGCCTGTCCGTCGAGCCACTGAAGCAGCCGACGTTGTGACAACGGCTGGTTCAGATTATCAACGACCGCCAGATCAATCGCGAAACCCAATCGTTCCAGAAGGTTGGAAAATGGCACGATCAAGCCGTCGGGATTGAGCGATTCGAGTTGCTCGGAAGTCAGCGGGGGGGGCTGTTCCGTCTCCGATCGATTTGGTCCACCGACCGGATCGGGAAGGAGGTCACGAAGTTTCTGCTTGACATGCGTCCGCCCATCCGGCTCGGTCGATTCGATGCCAATCTGATGATGCGGCCTCCGGACCAGTGTCCATTTCTGCGCCTCGGCGTCGCGTTTCAGGGCATCGAGCGCGGCGGTCAATCCCGCCGCCTGCGTCACCAATCCCGCGACCTCGTTGCGGTATTTCTTCGCGACTTCTCCGGTATTGTCCTTGAACAACAAGTTTAAGGGATCGCGAATCCGAGTGAGTACGTTCGACAATTCCCCGGCCCCTGCCTGCCCTGTGCCGCTCGCCACCGCCAAATCTCCGTCGAACAGATCGAACAGCGACTTGGAATAAGTCATGTCGTCTCGTAAGGCGCGACCGCCACCGGTGTACGCACCAAAATTGGTGGAGTCAATTTCAACCAATCGGAATTTGCGTTTTTCCCCATCGATCACTTCGATTTTCGAAGTCTTGCCGTTCAGGCCGGTCATCCCGGCAACATCCGAGATGCTCACCACCTGGCCAGTCAACAAACCATGATCGCTTGGTGTGGTGACGACGGTCGGGTTCCCTTTCTCCACGTTAGAAAACGCCAAAAACAACTGATGCGCCAGGTCCTGCCACTCATTGTAGCCTGGCAGACGTTCTGGATCGTCGCCGTCAATCGCTTCCGAGACCGCTTCTGCCACACCGTCGGAGGTCAGGATATCGGCGGCGAGGCTGGAGCGAAGCTCAATGATTCGAGCCAACCTACGCGCCAGATCGATGTCCTGCAGTTTCCGTTTGATGCGCGAATACTCGTCCGGCGCGTCGTTCACGTGAAGGGCGCTGAGGTCGATGGTCGCCAGATCGTCCAGTGACTTACGGAGGATTGCTTCGCGGGTCACAATCCCTTGGTGAATACTGGTGAGATCATGGAGGGGATTTGCCGTTGGTACAATCGGATCGACCTTTAATCCCAGAAACATGGCCCGGGCGGCTGCGGTGATCGCATCCAATCCGGTCCGATCTTCGGGGGTCGCAGGGGCCAGCGGCGTCCGCTGATACGCGAAGATCGCCGCCAGGTAGTCGGCCAGGCTGCGGTGTAACTCAACCCAATCGTTCTGATTTTCTTTAGCGACATACTTGGCCAGCACGCCTTCGATGATCCGCGTGCGGTCTTCGTCATTTGTTGTGAAGTTCTCCCCCATCAACCGATTACTCGCTTTTTTCAACCGGTCAAACGGGGGGTTTATATCGACTCCCCAGAGCAGAAGCGATGAGGCCAGCTCGTCGGGCGAGAGGCGCGGGGCCTCCAAGCGCAACCTCCTAAGATCCGTCTCTGGATCCCTGCCTCCATCAGACGTCCGTTCCAAAAATGTCTGCCATAGCGCTGGATTGCGAAAATCACGGATTGCTGTCGGAAAAACAGCCTCTTCCAGAGCCGTCGCCAGACGCCGCGTCACACGGTGCAGTTCATCGGCGTCTTGTGTCAGGATTTCAACCCCCGCGTCCAGGTCGCTCAGGTGATCCCACTCGATGCTCAGTCGCTCCTGCAGGCTGTCACTGGCGGAGCGACGCCGAATGGCCACACTACTTTTGGGAACCCATGACTGATCCTGGTTCTTGGGTTCGATCGGATCGAGAATTCGCCGCAATTCGTTCTTGTCTACCAATTCCAGCGTGTCGGCGTGAAGCAACGGCGTCGCGTCGTCAACGAAGTCGGGCAGCTTCCGAATCAGGTACACGTCCATGGGTTGTACCAACCGCGTTTGCGCGGCGAATTTCGGGCGGACGTAAAGACGGTAGCTGACGCCTGTCTCAAATGCCTTGCGATCGATTTTCCAAGTGGATCGGTCCGGGCCAACCGTTGCGACCAGGGATTTTCCGGCGACAGACTGCGGCAGCCGGTCGGCGGTTAAATCGGCGGGAGTGCGGACCGCCCGGCGCTCCGCCAGTGACAGCCTGCAGGAGC
>JAPLOC010001208.1 GCA_026692825.1 Planctomycetota bacterium
GGGGGGGGGCTGTTTGACGTAGGGGGGGGGCTGTTTGACTGGGGGGGGATGTCCCCTCACCCAGCGTGGCCAGTGCGACCAGTGGCCGACGCTGCTTGAGGCGGCGCGTCGGGGTCGTGGCTGGTTGTTCCGCCGATGGCGAGTGCGAATCGTTGACGACCTTCGTCCAAAGAATCGCATAATGGTTGTAGCTCTGACCGACCCCGGGCACGAAGGTCGGCTCAATGGTGATGTATCCCATCGCGTGCAGGTCAGACAGCGCCCGCGTGACGGTCGAGATGCTGGTATTGCAGTCCGCCGCCAGCGTCCGGACGAATGGCCAGCACGTCGGATTGTCTCCGAGGTACCACTCGATCCGCTCCAGCACCTGTTTCAGGTGCCTCCGCTTGGGCAACGGCAAGAGTCGAATGAACTTCTGCCGCTGCGCCCGGTTGAAATCAAACGTCTTTTGTTGACTGGCCATCCTGGCACACTATTTCGTGCGAGCCGCCGTCCTGGCCGATTGCACGCCCGCAATCGCCATCTCCTGCGCGAGCTCGCCGCGGAGAATGACGAGGTTGTCGGGCGCTTCGATCAGTACCCGCGTGTTGCTCCCACGGACGTCGACGATCTGGATGCGAATGTTGGTTCCGATCAAAATCTCTTCGTTGCGCTTCCGCTCAAGAACAAGCCGTCCCATTATTGGGGTTCCTCCCCGGCGGAGTCATTCCGCCGCAACCAGTCCCGGAGCTTCTCGGCGCTCCGTTCCGCCGGCGGCCAGCAGGGCAATCCCACGGCCGCGAAATACTCTGCCTCCGTCGCTGGCTGAAGCCAGCCGTCTTTGTTCTTCAGTGCCCCACTGACTGCAACAAGGTGATTTGGGAGTGCCCCCCCCTTCGCTCTCGACGTCACGAGCAGCCGTGAGAACTCGGCCGGCCCGGTCCGGATTGCCTGGAGGCAGCCCCAGCTCGCCGGCGGAGTCACGATGAACAGGTCGATCGGAATCGCCGGTGCCGCGCCACCCGTCAGATACTTCGCACCCCGCCAGGCGAGTCGCTTGTACTTCGGACCGCGTCGCATCAGGGCGGAATCCCAGGTCAGTTGCGAGTCGGGCCGCGAGACCAGTGTGGTCACCAGGTCGCCGAGCTGGTCGCGTGCCTCCGGTTTGTCAGTGTCTGGGAACAGCGATTTCGTTCGGGTCACCGGGATTTCCCATTTCGGTTCCGCCAGGATCTCGATATCCGACACGCCGAACGTGCCAGGTCCGGACGCCGGCATTGTGTTGCGCCTCCGGTCCAGAGGTTTCATCGGGTCGACTTCGTGTCGATAACACCTCCGGAGACTGCCGACGATTTCGATCCGCTCGCACGCTGGCGCGAGCAACGTCACTACCTCCGTAGCCCAGCGATACGCCAGCATCGCAGGGTACCGCAATGTGCTACTCGCCACGGCTTACCCCCGTCTCTGGCGATGTCCCCCGAATCGGCTTGAGGATCTCGATCGACCGCCCCTGATTGAGCCCGCTCAAAAGGTCGCCGAACTGCAACGCTTCGACTGGTTTCGCTTTTGGCGGCGGCAGGTCTCGCAGCTTCGGATAGTAGTTCGCGGCGGCGATGGTCAATCCATTGCGGAGTAAAACCAAACCGTTGGGGCTGGAACCAGGTCGCGGGGCGGTCGCTCGAACCTCAGCCGCGCGGAGTTTTTCGCACAGGCCCATTTCGAGACCCATCAGAAACGCCCGGACGTCGGGTCTCCCCGGGGCGATCGGCTTACCGGTCCACGGATCGTGGCGGATGCGATCGCGGGTTTTGCTCTCGGGATCCCGGGCGAAGGCGCGGCAGCGTTCGCGGAATTCGCGAAACACAAATTCGAACACGTAGATCCCGATCGCCACATGTTCCGGGCGGCCGAACAGCCTCACGGCGACCTCCACGCCCTCGGCGGTCATCCGCCGCATAAACACGATCTGGACGAAAAAGTACCGGCCCGTGATCGCCGCCGCAGCCCGGTGGAACATCGTGATCGTCTTGGATTTGACGTCGGTTTCGCGCTCGACATATCCATCGCCACACCGACTGGTCGAAGCGGTCTCGACGGCCCGCGCATCGACCCCATATTCGAGCATCAGTCGGTGGGCGATGGCGAGTGCGGTTTCTCGCTCCCCTTCGTTGGGATTGTCTTTCGCCAGGGCGAGCAGCTTGCGGATCTTCTCGACAATCTCCGCCGCCTTGCCGCTTTCGGTTTGTTCGGGTTTTGGATCCATATCGGAACTTCAGTTCAATTGGGACATCATGGAATGTCGGATCCGGTTCGCGACATCGGTCGCCCCGAACAGTACCCGGACCGGCAGAGCGATCTCCCGCGACTCACCGGGCAACAGCTTGACGTGTGCGATCGCGACGATCGGTGTCTCGCCGATGCAATAGCGCCCTTTTTCAATCAGCTCCACGCGGGGCATGATCGCGAAACGGGTGAGGATCCACCGCACACAACATCGCAGGGCTGCGGCAAACCACGGGGGGCCAGAGCCGCCGGTCAATTCGACTTGCCGCAGCTCGAAGATCACCGAGGCGACCGGAGCGGCCGCTTTGGTCGCGGCGGCGAGCTGAGCTTGTTGGGATTGAGGTGTCATCAGTACCAGACCTCCAGGATTCCTTTGATTGCGCCGGACGGTTTCATATCGCACATCCGGCGGACATGCGCCGGGATGGCTTTGCGGCACTCGACCAAAGTGCCGCAGTCGATGAGCAGTGCGCCGCGCACAACGAGCGGCTTCTTCGCGTGCAGGTGGACGATTTCGAGGGAGTAGAACTCGTGACTCCCTTCGCGCGAAACGAAAATCCGATACGACGGCGACCAGACGACCGGGCAGAGCTGTCGCGAGTATCGATCTCGGACCTCCGCCCCTTCCGGATCGTCCTGGTCGCGTCGCTCAGCCATTACGGATTCCCCAGGTAAACCGGAATCCCTTCGTCGCCTGCGACCAGGTCGCGCAGATCGAGCATCAGGTTGTCCCGGATCTGCGCCAGAGCGGCGTCGTACGCCATCCGCAACGAGTTGCCGACCGGCCGAAGCGACAGCGTCTGCGCCTTCGCATCGGCGTCGAATACGCAGGGAATCGGAGTCCGCTCCAGCAGTTGCGGATCGTTAAAGATCCGGACCATCAAGGTGATCTGCTCGGGCATCACACCGGCCGTCGAGATGGCAGCCGCCTGAATGTCCGCACCGAGAGACTCGCGACCTGCCGCAAGCTCCCGAGTGGTGCGACTCCCGGTCGACCAATCGATTTTCGAAACCCAGTCGATCAACGGTTGCGGAACCGAACACTCTGCGAGGTCGACCCGCAATTTGTCCCGCATCGACTTCTGATCGAGCGTCGACACGGCCATCAATCGCAACAATTCGAATTCCGGTGTCGTTCGCACGACACACGTTGCTCGGTCGTTTCGGGCCGATCCCGGTCGATCGTCGAATACAGCAGTCACAGTCGCGTTCGCGGCTCCGGTGACAGTCGCCGATAAATCTCCCCAGACCCAGACGCTGCCAGTGCCGAAGGTCTGTTCCGTTGTCTCCGCTTTATCTTCGAACGTCACCAACGACAGTCGCGACAGAACGGTACGGAAATCGGCAATCGAATAGAGACGGTGCGACCGGTCGGGAATGGTACGCGGGAGTCGCTCCGTGCCGGTCGCGGTGACCAGCCAGTGGAGCGTCGGGTCTTTGGGATGCTCCAGGATCTCGGCGCGGTTCTTTGCGCCAGTCGCTCGCGAGCCGAGCGTGGCGAGGAATTCCAATGCGTCCTTTATCATGACTGGTCTTCTTCTCGAAATAGAGTCTGCTGATTGGGGTTATCCGGACTGTCGGCGTTGAAGCCGAGACCGCCGCGAGTGACTCGCATGCGGTAGCCCCGCGTCCGGTAGACGGGGACTTTGGACTTACACTCCACAACCAGGTCGACGTCGTCGCACTCGTTCGTCTGCGGGTCGACCACTGGTGTGATGATGAACTCCATCACGACTTTCCGCGGGGTCAAATCTCCCGGTCGATTAATGCAGTCGTTCGCGATAGTCGAAACGTGTTTGTCGAGCAGCGGTTCAAGCTTTCCATCCAACAAACCCAGCGACGCGAAGGTCAGCTTGGTCAGGTTCTGAGACAATTTGTCACCTCGGTTTCTCCAATGGGGGGGCGGGGAAGTAGCGGTCGACAGGCGCGGCGGTCGATAGGGGATTTTGTCGGCGGTGGATTGTGCAGGATTCACAGGGGCGAGACACCCCACCACACGCCGACAGTCACCCTCGCCCGGCCGCCGCGTCTGGCGACTTTTCTCGCTCTTGCCGTTGCTGATCGTGCATCGCGTCCATTTCGGCCAGCGGGTAGCACTTCGAGCAGCCACTGCACTGGAAGAAATCAACCGTTCCGGTGTCCTGAAAGAAATGCGGAGTAAAAAACGGGCTGCGACAGTTCGGACAGAGCGTCAGATTGTCGGACGATTCGACGGGCTGAGCGGCCATCACCATGGGGTATTCCTCGGGAAGAGATCGATTGCTTTTTCGGGTGAAGAATCAGGCACCATTCCTGAGTCGCCAATCATTAAACGCTTCCTGTAGCTCCCATTTGTCGATGCAACTTTCGAGTTCCGGAAATGTCACCCGCCAAGCAGAAGGTGAATCACACTCTGATCCGCGAATTGCACTCCACATGAACTCCCCCGGGTCACGAATACTAAGATTGAGCCTCCCGATCAGAAGTCGCCGGCGTAACTCTTCGAGACAGATTTCCGCGAGCTGAGCCAGGTCGGAACTTAACGCGTCCGAAATGACCCGCAGAATCTCGACAGCATGCGGATTCGATAGGCCTTTGGAATTGTTCTCAGCCATCGGGCTTTCACTCAAAACAGGGTCAGTTGGCGTTTCGCCTGTCGGCCCATTTCGGCCGCGGCGGGGATCTCGGGGTATCGCGTGATCGACTCGGCTGCGAGCGCGCTAAAGTTACGGTAGTGGCGGCCGCCGACGTCGGTGGCGGCGTGGCCGAGCACGAAATCGCCCAGGCCAAAATGGATCGCGTCCCAGTTGGTTTGGCAGCTTCGACGGAGATCGTGGAATTGCAGTTCGGGATCGACCCGCGCAGCGGTTTTGATTGCGGACCACTGCTAGTACAGCGACCCGCGGGCCTGCGTTGCCGGGAAGATCGCGAAGCGGTCGGACTGCACCAGGTGCAGGTACCGCAGACAGCTCGCGGAGAGAGGCAGCTTGGTTTCGTGGCCCGTTTTCTTCTGGTCGTAAGTGATCGTCGCGGCGTCCATGTCGACGCGATCCCACCGCCAACCCGTGCCGTGGCGATCGCGGGGCCGACAGGCCCACAGATCCCAGCAGCGTGGCCCCAGCGTCCAGAGACAGAGGATTGCCGCCCTCCAGAGATTCATCGTCGCGACGCCAGCCACGCGGGGCCAGCTCGCATGCTCGCACGCCCGAAACAGCGCGTCGACCTCGGCGACCGTCGCCACCCGAGGCACGGTGTGCCGCCGCTTGGGCATCTCGACGTGCGGTGATCTGGTCAGGATTTCCGCACCGAGGGGATTGCCATCGGTCGCCGGTCCGCAGCGTCTGAGGATCGCCCGCAAGTGCCGCAGATACTTGGCTGCGGTATTGCCATTCACATCGCGCTGCAGCTCGCGTGAAAACGTCCGGACCGCGTCGACGTCGATCGAGTCGAGTCGCGGATTCTCGGTGAGCGCCTCCCACTTTTTCAACGTCGTCGCGTAGACGCTGCGAGTCCCCGGCGTCGCGAGGTGCGGAGCCATCAGCGAATCGAACGCTTCGCGCAGTCGCCACGCCGAGCGAGCCGTCCCGCTTTTCCCGCCCCCAATTTCGTCGCCGCCAAAAATACGCAGCTTGATCGCACCCATCGCTACCACCTCCCCGGGGCATATTGCCAGGTCGAGGCCTCCGTGCGTGCTGGACGTCGCCCGCAAAACAGAAAAAGTCCACGCATCCTTCGAACGAAATCATGCGCCACAATCCCGCAGAGTCGAACCAATTTCGGACAGCGCAGCACAAATCGCGACCAACCGGTAACGGTTGTGCGGGTGCAACGCGGGGGGGACAGCCCGAGAGAATGCGGCCGAGCCTGGCAGTCCGCCCTCGAATGCCGTGGCGAGCCATAGAACTGTGGCGGAGTCTAATCGCCAGCTCCACGATTCGGCCGCGAACACTCTTTGGGCAGACTGCCAAGCGCGGAGGTACCCGACTGGGGAAACACGCCAGAGGGACCGCAACAGACAGGCTGACTGGGTGCCGGCAAGAACCTGATTGGCACAGGCCGGCTCAACGAACAACGCACACTCGGTGGCGTTCGCGAACCTCGTCACCCAGAGCCTGATTCACGCATACGAATCAGCAACGGCAGGCCGAAGATCGTGGACACCAATTACTCTTGCGACGTCCACGATATACACGGATTCTAGAATGTCAAGGGACAAAAATGGATTTCAAAACCTGTTGGTAGTGCGGAGACATGCTGGCCCGGTGCCTCAACAGTCATAGCGTTTCACTTCTAACGGAGCTTTGCTGCTTCCTTCGCGGCTTCCGTATCGGGCCACTTTTCCAGGACTTCGTCGATATATTCTCTCGCTTCGGTGCGTTTGCCTTTTCCGAGCAGTGCTTTCGCAAAGTTGAGTTTTGTTTTGGCTCGCTTTTCGTTGCGCGCGAGTTCCGACGCATCCGGTGTTTCTGGTGCGGACTCGGTCGCTGTGACTGGAGTGGCCGCTTTCGGAGGTGGCGCTGATTCAGCGGCTATCTCTGGCATTTTTTCGGGCCGAGATTCGGTTGCGGCAGGTTTCGGAGCCGGATGTTCGGGTGAGGTTGATGTGACTGGTGGTCGACCAGACTCCCGAGCTGACTTTTCAAGTCGATCCCGTTCGGCTTTCCGATTTGCCTCTTCGATCGATTTGCCATTGAACAGCAACCCGCCACAAAGAAAGCCTCCGATGCCCACCACTGCCAACGTCGAAAGGATCATTTTCCCGAGACCCTTTTGATTGACCGTATATCCGACGCGAATTCCCATGGACCTGGCTCCAGATTTCGGCCGACTGGGAAAGGATCCGGGTGCAGGAAACCGCCGGAGCGTTGCAACGACGTAATTGGCGGAGCGCCGAGGCGCTCTGTTGGTCGCTCCCGACCTCACGACCGGAAGACCCTCCGTCGATTTCCTGCACCAGGATCCTTAGTCCCGGTGTAAATCCTCGTTTTCCCGCTGAAAACAAGGAGTGGACAGAGCCGGGATCGAACCGGCGACACCAGGATTTTCAGTCCTGTGCTCTACCAACTGAGCTATCTGTCCAGAATGGATTGACGCCAAATCGATTGCGCCAAGATCACCCGCAGTCGGCGGGAGCGGAGATGATACACTGTCGCCGTCAGGAATTCAAAGGAACTGGGAATCTGGAATTTTTCCCACTCCGGAACGGGCCGTTCTCTGGGGAATTACCCGCGAAACCTGCGGCGGAATTGATATCGGGGCGGGGAATTCTCGGTGGGTTGGCCTCAGTTTTCGGTCAACCGGATCCCCCGATGTGGGGTCCACGGGAACTGATCGGGTAGAAATATTCACGGTGGCGGCATGCCGCGCGGTGAAGGGATCGGCCTCCGCCGGGCGATGCCCCACTCTACCGCCTCGGCTGCTCGTTTCTCGGCCTGGGGGGAGTGGGGAGCGTATTTTGACTTGGAATTGCTTAATTTTTTTGGCGTAACCCTGACGGCTTCGTCGCATTGAGAGTGTCGAGGAATGTTTGTTTTGTCGGTCACTTCTCATCCCAAGGAGACTTCACGATGTCTGTCCGCCTGACCTGCTGTGTTCTGGTTGCCGCTGCCCTGCTTTCCAACGCGGGCCGCTGTGTCGCGTCTTCGATTGTGAACGGAAGTTTTGAGACGGGGGATTTCACCGGCTGGGGCACCGCCACCGGCAGTGGTACCATCACCGACCCGTCAACCGGCATCTATTTTGGTGGTGCCAGCGACGGAACCCACGCATTGCAGATGAACGATGACAATCGGCTTCCCAGTCTTCAATTGGGACAGACGGTCGCGACCCAAGCCGGCCAATTGTACCGCCTTTCGTTTGATTACGGTCGTTTTGATCCGAATCGCGATCCTGTGGCGTGGGAGTCGCAAATCCGAGTGGAGGTGGTTGGGTTGGGAGGAGGTGCCATTCTGCTCTCCGATACGTTTTTCGACAACCGCCAGGATCTGGGGGAGAAAGGCCATCCCCTGACGTCAAGCCAGTTCCTGCACGCGGAGCGTGACTTTTTCACCAGCGATTCCTCCGTCCTGGTGCTGTTCACAGACCTCTCGAGAGGCACTTACGGTGCCGACACCATGCTCGACAATGTTGAGCTCTCCTCGGTCCCCGAGCCCGCGACCTGGGCCAGTCTTGCCATCGGTGCCTTCTGCGTGGGAATGACCAAAGTTGTCCGCCGGGTGACGTCTCGCAAGCAACCTGCCGCAAACCAGGCGGCGTGACTCCAAAGCGGCACGTCAATCGCTTCGCGTTGGTTCGGGCAACGCGAGGCGATTCTCCGTTGGTGAAGGAGTTAACGGCGTCAGCAAACTGCGGGAATGCGTTAAAGCGTCCGGGCCAATTCGATCAGCGTGCGAACCATCACTCCCGTCCCGCCACCGTCGCGGTGGGGTTTGTCGCTGGAGGCGAACGCCGGGCCGGCGATGTCGAGATGGACCCACGGTTTTTCCCGAACGAACCGCTCCAGAAATTTCGCAGCCGTGATCGCCCCGCCCCATCGTCCGCCAACATTTCGTATGTCGGCGATTTCGCTTTTGATCAGATCGTCGTAGTGGGCAAACATGGGCAACTGCCAGGCGTCTTCCCCAACCGCCTGCGCCGCACCGAGTACCCGGTCGCACCACGCTTGATTGTTGCTCATCGCCCCGACAACCTCTTCTCCCAGCGCGACAACGCAGGCCCCGGTCAGCGTCGCCAGATCGACAATGCAGTCGGCCCCGCGGGTGACCGCGTAATCCAACACGTCGGCCAACACCAGCCGGCCTTCGGCGTCGGTGTTCTGAACCTCGATCGTGACGCCCGCTCGCGACTGCAAGACGTCTCCCAGCTTCATCGCCCGACCTCCGGTCATGTTCTCGACCAGCCCCAAGAGGCCGATCATCCGGACCGGAAGTTTCAGTTTGGCGATCGCCAGAACAGCGGCCAATACCGTGGCGGCCCCCGCCATATCGCACTTCATCGTGAGCATCCCGTCGGTCGGCTTCAGCGACAGGCCCCCGCTGTCGAACGTGACCCCTTTCCCCACCAGCGCCAGAACCTTCGCCCCCGGCTGGTTGGTGCCGTTGTACTCCAGATAAACCAGTCTGGCGGGCCGATCGCTCCCTTTCGCCACAGCTAAGAGCGATCCCATTCTCTCGCGTTCCAGAGCTGCTTGATCGAGAACTTCGCAATGAACGCCCAATCCGGAAGCGAGTTCGACTGCCTGGTTCGCGAAACTCTCGGGGTAAATGGCATCCGCTGGCAGATTGACCAGCTTGCGGGCCAAATTGACCGCTTCCCCCAGAATTTGCCCCTGGACAGCGGCCACCGACAATTCCGCGGGGTTCCCGTCAGTCGGAGTCAGAATTTCGAATTGAGTGATCGGATGGCGTTTGCGTTCCGATTTCAACAGATCCTGCCCTTGGGATCCAATGTCAAACGCCGCCGTCGCAAGCTGGACCAGTTGCGCTAGCGGGAATTTTCCCAAATTGAACGCCCCCAGCGACAACGCCACCCGGTCGGTCGCGCGGGTGCTGACGGTGCGAGCCGCGACCCCCAGGGCGCGATTCAGTCCCGCGATCGACAACGCATCCGCCCCCCCCAAACCGACCAGCAACAGGCGTTTGGCGGCGATTCCCGGAACCACCGGCAGAACGAGAGACTCGGCCAGTTTTCCCACAAAGTCACGCGCGTCGCGGACGCGTTCCAGCGCCCCTCCCAGCATGCGATTGAGAATGGTCAATTCACCATCCACAGAGAAATTCTCTGTCAGAGGGAGAACCAACCAGTCGGCGGAAACTGTGGTGGGAGAAGTGGCGGAAACAACAGTGTGCATGGAGTGAGTCTAAAGACAGAGGGAAGCGAGCGGGGCGACTACCAGTACTTCTCGAAATGGATATTGCCGGCGGTGTGTCGATCACCCAGGGTGAAGCCGCGTTGCGACAGCAGTTCGACCATACCCAATGACTGAGGAAACCGGGGAGGTTCCCCGTGGCTGGTTTCGGGAATTCCAATCATCTGGGGATTTCCGCAGAGATAGGCGTGCGATGTGGACGGTTCCAAAGGGTGGCCAATGGCGCTCTCCACCACCCCTTGGCGAACCAGATCCTGAAGATACATCTTTCCGACGTATCCGGAAACCGACGGATCGAGATTGATCGGATCGCGGGTTGTCGCCACCAGATAGTGATAATTGGGGAACCGCCGTTCGAGTTCGCGATGGGTTTCGAGATATCCCAGATCGATCTGGTTGCGGACGCAAACGGCCGACACAATCGGGCCAGTGTGTCCCCGCGCGAGCAATTCCGCCGTCATGGCGTTGTGGGGGGCTTCGCCGGTTCCCGTCGCGAAAAACAACACCGTGTCGGTGGAGGCCATCGGAGCCAGCGTGTAATGGCCGGCGATTTTTTCGGCCAGATGCAGTCGATCGCCCGGCTGAAGGCTAAACAGCCGGGGGGTGAGAGCGGGTGGGGGACCGTGGTTGCGACGCACCAGTGTTATGTAAAATTCGAGAACCGGGTCGAGGTAGGGAGGGGCGACCGCACCGGTGGGTGTCAGGATGGGAGCGCTGATGGAATACGCCCGGCGGATGAGCAGGCGACAATGAACGTCATCGAGCGATTCAGGCTGAGTATTCGGAGCGCGCGGTTCCCATCCTCCCAGGCCAATCGTGCAAAATTGACCGGGCTTCCAGGGACCCACAGGATGATCAGGAAGAATTCGAAAAAACGCGAGATCGTCATGACAGAAACGCAGATCAACAAGGGTCGCGTTGTAGTGCGACTGACGCAGGGCAGGAATTTCGGCCGGATCAAAGGGGGTTGGCATCACAGCAGAGGTGATTTCTGGGCGAGTTGGGGGTGAAAATTGGGGAACCGGGCTTCCACACTTGCATCTCTTGAACGGACCAATATAATGCGTTCCTTCGCGACAAGCGTAACCGCGGGTGTAGCTCAGGGGTAGAGCACCACGTTGCCAACGTGGTTGTCGTGGGTTCAAATCCCATCACCCGCTCTTGCTTGTTGTTACCTGGAACCGGGTTTGGAACCACCGGCCCGCGGGAGAGACGTTCTCCCGCGGGCCGGTTTCCGAATGCGGCGACGCCGGTTGATGGTGTACCCGATTGCCGGGACGAGGCGGCCGGAGGATTGAACGAACTCGGGAAGATCATGAGCGAAGTAGAAAGTGCGGAAGGAGTCGCGACTGCGGAGGCGGTGGCAGCAGGGGCAGGCGGCGAGGGGGGGGCAAATCCAGCGAAGCGGATTGATTTGAAAGTTCAGATTGAAGTCACTGGTCCCTGCCGCAAGAAGGTGAAGGTGACAGTTCCGCGGGCCGAGATCGACCAAAGTCTGGCCAAGTCGATTCGCGAACTGATCGTCTCGGCAGACGTTCCAGGGTTTCGCAAGGGGCGAGTTCCCCGGTCGCTCGTTGAAAAGAAATTCCGTAAAGAGGTCAGCGGTCAGGTTTTGCAGCGGGTGTTGATGCAGAGCCTCGAACAGTTGTCGGAAGAGTACAAGCTCGACGCGATCAACGAGCCCGACTTGGATGTCGCCGACCTGGAGATTCCCGAGAAGGGCGATTTTGAATTTGAATTCGAAGTCGAAGTGCGTCCGGAATTCGACTTGCCGGGCTATTCAGGGCTGAAGGTCCAGCGCCTGGTGCGGGCGATCACTGACGAAGATATCGACACGGCGATCGAGCGGTTCCGCGAACAGAACGCGACGGCGTCGCAGCCGGTGGATACGCCGGCGGTTCTGGGCGATTTCGTTGTCGCCAATGTCCGATTCCTGATCAATGGCGAAGAGATTGGTCGGCGGAGCGGTGTCGAGATCCGGATCCGTCCCACCATCCAGTTCCACGACGCGATTCTGTCGGACTTCGACAAATTGATGATCGGGGTGCAGCCGGGAGATCATCGGTCGGCGACCGCGACCATTTCGATGGAAGCGTCCCGGGCCGAGTTGCGGGGTGAAACCGCAACGGTCGAATTCGAAGTGACCGACGTTCGCCGTCAGTCGCTCCCCGATTTGGACGAAAAATTCTTGGCCGACCTGCAGGTCGATTCCGTCGACGCGTTGCGTGAACGGATGAAATCAGTTCTGGAACGCCAGACTCAATTTCGGCAGCGTCAGGCAGTTCGTGAACAAGTACTCCGACAGATTGGCGAGTCGGCGAATTGGGAATTGCCAGAAGATCTGGTTCTGCGCCAGGTGGAGAACGCGCTGCGGCGTGAAGTTCTTGAGATGCGCGAAGCGGGCTATACCGATCTGCAGATCGAAGCCCGGGAATCGCAGATGCGGCAGAATCAAATCTCCGAGACGCGGTTGGCGCTCAAGCAGCACTTCATTCTCGACAAGTTGGCGACGACCGAAAATATCGTCGTCGAACCGATCGAGAAAGAACTCGAGATTCTCAACATGGCTCAGCAGTCGGGTGAGAGTCCCCGCAAGGTGCGGGCGCAGTTGGAACGTCGTGGCATGATGGAGAATCTCGAAGCGCAGATCCGCGAACGGAAGGCTGTCGATTTCATTATCGGCAAAGCGACCATTGAAGACGTTCCGGACACGACTACGATGAAAGAAGAGGCGTTTGCCGTCGATCTGGCGATCAGTGGCCTGGGTGTGGCTCCCGAAGCCCCCGAGGTTGCCCCCGTCGAAACCGCCAACGCCTGATTTCTCACAACTCCAGTCTCTGCGGGACGCCCCGGCTCGGGGCGCTCCCGATTGGATGTGCGAACTCCTTCGCACGTCACCCGCTCTGCAATCGCCCGAGGGAGCAACATGTTTGATTCGTACTCCGGCCTGATGTCCCCATTGAATCAGCGACCGCGCGACTACGCCCGTCAACGGCAGATGACGATTGGCGACCTGTTGCTCGAAAACCGCATCATCTTCCTGGACGGAGTGATCGATTCGGGAAGCGCCAATCTCATTGTGATGAAAATGCTGTTCCTGCAGTCGGAAAACCGGCACCAGGATATCATGCTCTACATCAATTCCCCAGGCGGCTCGGTCAGCGCCACCCTGGCGATTTACGACACCATGCAATACCTCGACTGCCAGGTGCAGACCTATTGTGTCGGCATGGCGGCCAGCGGTGGAGCGATCCTGCTCGCCGGGGGCGTGAAGGGAAAGCGGTTCGCTCTGCCGAATTCCAAAGTGATGATCCACCAGCCGCACGGCTCGGTCGGTGGTCAGGTGTCTGACATTGAAATCCAGGCCAAAGAGATTCTCGAAACCCGCGAGGTGTTGAACGAGATTCTCTCGAAACACACCGGACAGCCGGTCTCCGTGATCGCCAAAGACACCGAGCGCGACCGCTACCTGTCGGCGGTTCAGGCGAAAGAATACGGTCTGGTCGACGAAGTTCTGACCAAAGCCGTCAAGCCAACCGACAAGAAGTAGCGACAAAAAGTAGTGACAGTCCGGTCGCGGATGTCTTCCATCGATCGCCGCGACACGCGACACCCCGGGCGAGGCAGCCCGCTCCCCCCGTTCCCTGTTCCGTCCTGCGAGAGTTGAACCGGCCATGTCAATCCTGGTTCCGTACGTTATCGAAAAAAGTGGCCGCGA
>JAPLOC010001209.1:0-2871 GCA_026692825.1 Planctomycetota bacterium
CGCGTGCGGGGCGATGTTGGGATGGAACACGGGCGTCAACATGCGGCACTGTGGCGCGGTCCGGGGGTAATCGCGGGGCAACACGATCTCGACCTGGTGGACGGCGATCTCCTTCAGATCGTCCCCCACCTGCCTGAGACTGCGGATGCGGTATTCGATCGCGTATCGCTCGGGAGGGTCACCGTCCGCCGCCAGCAGTGCGAGCCGGGGGTGGCGATCAATGAAATCGCTCAGCTTTTGAAAGTCGGCGGTCAATCGCCGCAGGCGGATCGTACTCATGGTGCGTTCAGGGGCGGGTTGCCCAACTCGCGGCGCAGAAAAGGGACGTCAAACGATACAAACGTCTCGAACGAAATGGCGAAACTCAAGCCTTCACCGACCCGTTTGTCGATGGTGGCGGTGTTGATGCCGATCAGACGCCCTTTGGCGTCGTACAGGCCGCCGCCGCTGTTGCCATGATTGATGGCGGTACTGGTTTGAATCATCCGCACCTGCCGGGCACCCTTTGGTTGCAGCCGAAACTGCGAGACCGTGCCCTGGGTATGCGTCCAACCCAGACCTTGCGGATTTCCGACGGCGAAGACGTTGTCTCCAATCCGAGGTTCGACTCCTGCGGCCCAATCGGCGGCTTGAACCTTGTCGGAAAGCACTGTCGTCTGCACCACCGCGAGATCGACGCCATCGGGGGCGGTCCACAAGACCGTGGCGGGCTGCGTTTTCTGATCGACCATTTTGACGCGGATCTCGCCGCGAAGCGCGTCTCCCCGGGCGGCGGTATTGGTCCGCTCAGTGAAGTCGGGATCGACGACATGGCGATTGGTGAGAATCCACGCTGTCTTGTTTTCGATCTTCAGCACGATTCCCGAACCGATGCTCGAACTGGCCATCCAACCCGATTTGTTGTGGCTCTCGATCAACACATTCGCCTGCATCGCGCGCTTGAGTGGAGCGTCGAGGTTTTCGAGTTCCACCACGTCAACATTCATATCCTCCAGCGGATGATCCTCGGGGATCATCGCCGGTCCCATGAAGTAAACAATTGCGACCCCCCAGGCGATGACGTCGAACCCGCCCAGAGCCACTCCCATGGCGGCCAGGCCAATTCCCCGCTGTTTCCGTGAACGCAATGACGCGACCGCCATTAGGCCCAGGACCACTGCCACAAGACCGGTCGCCAGGCCAAACAGCGGGATCCCTGCGAGGGCGGTCAGAAAGGACGCAATCGCCAGACCGCTGTACGGCTTCTTCGCGCTGGAACCACCTTCGCGGGAATTTCGACCCGAACTCGAACTCCGCCGGGAATCTCCATCGCCCCCCTGGGGGGTGATGATCCGCAACGGAACCGCACGATCAAGATCGTTTTCCGAGATCGAGATCACCGGCTCCTCTTCGGTTACACCCGGGTCGCCAATCGTTCCTGCCGACCGAGACTGGCATTCGGGCATGCTGCAACCCGCCTCGGCCTGCCAGCAACGCCAGTGGTGGATGCCGTTGCAATCGGGACAGACCGTCGTCTCCTGCCCCGGCATGATGCTCAATTTGCAGCGGGCACACACCAGGGAACGGCGCGACGACAGGCTCGGCTCAAAGCTCATGAGAGGTTCAATTCGCCATCGAGTAGGCACCAAATGCCAGTAACAACAGTGTATAGATCGCCGAGACGACTATGGAAGCATAACCCAGAACCACATACAGCGGGCCGGCTTTCTGCAACTCCTTTTTCTTCATCGCCACCAGGATCCCCGAGACCACCAGTGTCAGGGGGGCCGGGCAGCCCAGAACGCTCAGGATCAACAGGCCCGGCATGACGTATCGCAACTGCCCGGCCGCGGCTTTCTGCTCCCGCCGCTTCTTGAGTTCGCGGGGGGTCAACGGCTCGGCGGTCTCAAACTTCACTCCGCAATGCCGGCATTTGAGGGCCGACGATTTGATCTCTTCACCACAACTGGGGCAATTATTGAAATCGCCCCACCCCCCCTCTCCCGCAGGGGTGGACGATTTGGGCAATGACGGCGCCTGTTTGCAGCCGTAGGTCCCGCACCCGCCTATCGTCGACCAGCACTCGACGTGATGGAATTGATCGCATCCCGGGCAGACTATGGCCGGCTCGTCACCGCCGATGTCGGTCTGACAGATCGGGCAGGCGCAGCCAATCGCTTTGTCTCCCAGGCGCGTCGACTTCAGAACGGTGGCGTCGATCGTCAGCGCGATCGCCATTTTGCAGACCGGACAGCGGAAACTGCGGTTCGCCTTGTCTTCCGGCAGGCGGACACGGGAACCGCAGTCGCAGGTGATGATCTCGGCCATGAGAGGAATCAAACGCCAGTTCGAGGGTTTTGGTGACTCGCGGTCGATGGACGTCGGGCGACGCCGCACTACCGCGAAAGCTACATATTCTGACCGATGGCACTAAAGATTCCCGCGAGAACATTCCACAGGACGATAAATCCGATCGCGACGCCGATCATGATCCCTCCCTTGGGCTTCCCTTGAATCAGATAGACAATCCCCACGATGCAGGCGATGCCGCTGCAAAAAATGCATAGCACCCATTCAAATGCCTGCATTTCTTTGTCTTCGCTGCTGACCTTCTTTTTCTTCTTCTTGCCTCCAGCCACCAGAGATTCACCGCAATAGCGGCACTTCTTGGCGATCGCGTTGATCATTTCGCCGCACATGGGGCACGGCTTGCGATCGACATCATCGTCGGGCTCTTCCCGTTCGGCGCGGGACAGAGAACGCGACGATTTCGACGAGGAACGGGCGACCGGAATTTCATCTTCCGGTGGTGCCTCCCAGTCTTCTTCGACCGCCTGGTCGGAAACCTCTTCGGCTTCGTAGATTCTCTCTTCCGCCGGCTCCGGCGCGGGG